>NZ_JBFUIT010000225.1:0-6699 GCF_056401735.1 Luteibacter sp. P4_D7_3 | reverse complement strand
GGTCACGGTCGACCAGGGTCGGCAGCGTGCCGTAGGGATTCAGCTCTAGCAGGTCGGGGGTAGGCTCGTCGGCCTTCAGGATGATCCGGTCGTACGCCACGCCCTTGGCCGCCAGCACCAGCCGGGTACGGTGGCAGTGGATATCGTCGGCGCTGGTGTACAGCGTCAAAGCCGTTCGCGAACGAGCATTCTGGACCATGCGTGCGAGCCCTCTCCCTGCCGCAAATAAAACGGGGCGACCGGTCAGGCCGCCCCGAGGGACATCATTCAGTGGTTCTCGTGAACGTCCTTCCAGTACTCATGCTTCACCAGGTACAGCAGGAAGGTGAGCAAGGCGAGGAACAGGACCACCCACACGCCGACCGACTGGCGTTGGAGGACAGCCGGTTCGGCCGTGTACTCGAGGAAGGTAGCGAGATCGCGCGTCGCGCCCTTGAACTCCTCCGGTGTCATGCGGCCCGGCTGGGAGAGTTCGAGCTTCTCCACCACCGAATCGTGGCCTGGCGTGGCTTCGGAATGGACGGCGACCTGCAAGCCCTGCAGTTCCCACAACGGGTTCGGCATGGAGGCGTTCGGGAAGACCGTGTTGTTCCAGCCGACCGGACGGCTCGGGTCGAGGTAGAACGAGTTCAGGTAATTGAAGATGAAGTCCACGCCCTTGGCGCGCGCTTCGAGCGAGAGATCCGGCGGCTCCTTGCCGAACCAGGTCTTCGCCGAATCGGCCGGCATGTGCGAGATCACCGGTTCACCGAACTTCGCGCCGGTGAAGTTGAGGTTGGACATCACCTCGTCTTCGCTCAGGCCGAGGTCGCTGGCCACGCGCGAGTAACGCACGTACTTCAGCGAGTGGCAGCCGACGCAGTAGTTGAAGAACAGTTTGGCGCCACGCTGCAGCGACGCACGGTCATTCACGTTCGTCCCGGCCGAGGGCAGACCCTCACCGCCTTCCTGTGCGAAGGCGGGAACGGTGACGACGAAGAGGCCCAGCGCCAGGGCCATGGCGGATAGATAGCGCTTAATCATGCGTCGTCACCCGTTCCGGAACCGGCTTGGTCTTCTCGAGGCCAAAGTGCGTGTACACCCAGATGAAGATGAAGAACCCGAAGTAGGCCACCGTCATGACGCGGCCGAAGGCGTTCTCCAACGTGGTCGCGTCCGCGCCCGGGAACCACTCGGGAATCAGCTCGGCAGTGACGCCGGCGCCGACCGCACCCAGGGACAGGAACGAAATCACCAGCACGGCGAGCGCGATGCGGTAACCCATGCCACGGAAGCGTACCGAGCGGACTTCGCCACGATCCAGCCATGGCAGCAAGGCCAGCATCAGGATCGAGCCGAACATGCCGATCACGCCCCAGATGGCCGTGCCGAAGAACGACGGGATCATGCGCAGGATCGCGTAGAACGGCGTGAAGTACCACGACGGCTTGATGTGCGTCGGCGTCACCAGGTTGTTGGCCGGGGTGAAGTTGTCGTGCTCGAGGAACCAGCCGCCGAACGTGGGCGCGAAGAAGATGATGAACGCCGCGATCAGCAGGAAGAAGCCCACGCCGACCAGGTCCTTCACCGTGTAATACGGGTGGAACGGAATGGCGTCGATGGGCTTGCTGGCATCCCAGCGATTGCCCTTCGGACCATGTTTCACGTCCACGCCGTCCGGGTTGTTCGAACCCACTTCATGCAGCGCGGCCAGATGCAGCACCACCAGCAGCAGGAGAACCAGCGGCAGCGCGATCACGTGCAGCGCGAAGAAGCGGTTGAGCGTGGCGTCGGCGGGCAGGAAGTCGCCCATGATCCACTCCACCAGGCCGGGGCCGATGTAGGGAATGGTGCCGAACAGCGAAATGATGACCTTCGCGCCCCAGAACGACATGTTGCCCCACGGCAGCACGTAGCCCATGAAGGCTTCGGCCATCAGGACCAGGAAGATCAGCATGCCGAGGATCCACACCAGCTCGCGCGGACGCTTGAACGAGCCGTACATGATCCCGCGGAACATGTGCAGGAACACGACCACGAAGAACAGCGAGGCACCCGTGGAGTGCATGTAGCGGATCAGCCAGCCCCACTCCACGTCACGCATGATGTACTCGACCGAGTTGAACGCTTCCAGCGCACTCGTCTTGTAGTTCATGGTGAGGAAGATGCCGGTCACGATCTGGTTGACCAGCACCAGGATCGCCAGCGAGCCGAAGTAGTACCAAAGATTGAAGTTCTTCGGCGCGTAGTACTCGGTCATGTGCTTGCGGAACGTGGGCGCCAGGTTCGGCGCACGTTCGTTGACCCAGTCAAATAGGTTAGCCATCAGCCGGCCTCCTTCGGATCGACACCGATCTGGATGTGCGTGTCGTCCACGAAGTGGTACGGCGGCACAGGGAGGTTCTTCGGTGCGGGCACGCCACTGAACACGCGGCCTGAGAGGTCGTAGCGCGACTTATGGCAGGGGCAGTAGAAGCCACCCTTCCAGTTCGCGTCGAACGGCTCGGGCTTGATGTCCGGGACGAAATCGGGAACGCAGCCCAGATGGGTGCACAGGCCAATGACGACCAGCCACTCAGGCTTGATGGAACGGGTTTCGTTCGTCGCGTACTTGGGCTGCTGTTCCGTGTTGGACGACTGGGGATCCAGCAAGCGAGGCTCGAGGCCCTTCAGCTGGGCCAGCTGGTCCTTGGTGCGGTTGACCACGAAAACGGGAAGGCTACGCCATGCGAAAGTGACCTTCTGGCCCGCATCGATGGCGCTGATATCGACCGTGACAGGCGCACCTGCCGCCTTAGCCCTTGCACTTGGTTCCCACGACTTAATGAAGGGCACGACCGCCGCGACCACTCCCACACCACCTACGACTGCTGTCGTAACGGTAAGGAAGCGACGGCGCCCGTGATCGACGACTTCGTTCGCCATCAGGCTCTCCGGAACTTTGCCATTGAGGTTGCGGACCCCTATCGCCGGTTCGTTCGGAAATCGGCTTCCGCAAATCGCGTCAGTGTAACGTCAGCACTAGCGACGTACAATAAACTGGACGCCACCCTATCCCATAAGGGGCAAGGGGTGCCATGGGCACGGCGATGCGACGACGACAGGATCCCTCAGTTCTTAGATGAAACACGCCGCCCGCACGCTCGCCTTCATTGCCCGCTTCGTCGTGCTCGGCCTTGCCGTGGCCTTCATCATCGGCCTGTTCTGGCCCGGTAGCGGCGCCTTTCTCCGCCAGCGCTTCACCGCTCCCACCGGCATCACGGCGACGACCACAGGCGATTCACCCGCCTCCGGGCCGGCCTCGTATGCGGACGCCGTGGCCAAGGCGGCGCCCTCCGTGGTCAACATCTACGCCAACAAGATGGTCACCGAGCAGCCGCGCCAGCTTTACTCCGACCCCGTGCTGCAGCGCATTTTCAGCGTACCCACGGGGCCGGCGCGTACACGGCGCCAGCAGAACCTGGGCTCGGGGGTGATCGTCAGCGACGATGGTTACGTATTGACCAACAACCACGTCATTGCCAACGCCGACGACATCCAGCTGTTGCTCTACGACGGGCGCGTGGCCAAGGCCCGCGTGGTCGGCTCCGACGACGAGACCGACCTCGCCGTGCTCAAGGTGGACGCCGGCAACCTGCCCGCCATCCACATGACCGATCCGGATCGCCGTCCGCGCGTGGGTGATGTGGTGCTCGCCATCGGCAATCCCTTCGGCATTGGTCAAACCGTGACCATGGGCATCGTCAGCGCCATCGGGCGCCAGCTCAACCTGTCCAGCCTGGAGAACTTCATCCAGACGGACGCGGCGATCAATTTCGGCAACTCCGGCGGCGCCCTGGTCAACGCCCATGGCGACCTGGTGGGCATCAACACCTCGCTGATCGGCCAGGCCGTGGGCGCCGAAGGCATCGGCTTCGCCATTCCCGTGTCCAGTGCGCGCGAGGTCCTCGACCAGATCGTGCAGACCGGCCATGTCGTGCGCGGCTGGATCGGCGCGGACTACGGCGCCGTCCCGATTTCCGCCGACAGCGGCCTACCCTCCGCGGCGCGCGGCGTCGTGGTGAACGATGTATCCCCCGGCGGCCCCGCGGCCATGGCGGGCATCCAGCAGCGCGATGTGATCCTGAAGATCGGCGGCGAAGACATCCTCGACGCCTCCGACCTGCGCCGCCATGAAGCCGCGTTCAAGCCCGGCGTGGCGATCGCGATTTCCGGACTGCGCAACGGCGCACCGTTCGCCAGCACGATCACCCCCACCCAGCGGCCACCCACGGCACCCATGCAGGCCCTGCAAGGCGCCGCCCGGTAAAGCCGATTCATCGGCGATGCCCCCCCGCCCGGCGAAACCCCTGCCCCGCGATGCCCTGCCTAGTAGGAGCCGATTCATCGGCGATGGCAGGTCGCGACTACGTCAGGAATCGCCGATGAATCGGCTCCTAACGAGCGGGGGTATGGGGCCGTCAGGTGCCGCGGGAAGCCAACGGGACGTTGGTGCTGGGACGCTGCTTTAGCGACTCGCCATAGCGCTTGCGAAGCACCCCGACGCGCTCGACATACACCTGCGTTTCGTCATACGGCGGCACGCCGTTGTACTTCTGCACGGCACCGGGGCCCGCGTTATACGCGGCCGCCGCGAGGCGTTCGTTGCCGTTGAAGTTCCGCRGCAGCAGCGCGAGATACCGCGCGCCACCACGAATATTCTGGTTCGCATCGAAAGCGTCCAGCACGCCCATGTCGCGCGCCGTGGAGGGAATCAACTGCATCAGGCCCTGCGCGCCCGCGACGGACAACGCACGCGGGTTGAACGCGCTTTCCGCATGGATGATCGCTCGCAACAGCGCTTCGTCCACGCCGAACTCGTGACTGGCCGACGAGATGGCATCGCCATACGCAACGATGTTGAGCCCCACGCTGTTCCAGTCGATCTTCGAATGCACGTCGCAGGCGGCGCAGGTGGCGATATAGGTGAAGAGCATCTTGATGCTCTGCCCCTTCGCACCACCGCCCCCCTGGGGAATATTGGTGTACTCGACGCCGCCGTCCGCGCGGGTGATCCGGTAGACGGCGCCACGGAGCACGCGCGAACCCTTGGGCTGCTCCGGGGCGGGCATCGACGCCAGGTCGGTCGAGGCGGACTCGTGGTAATCCCACGTACCCTTCGGCGCCTTGATCGCGGGTGATGCCGCGACCGCGGCGAGGCCAGCGGATACGCGGTCGTCATTCCGCCCCGGGGCCAGGACGACGCTGCCGATCACGCCCTTCAACGAGGGCGCGGCCTCGACGGCCTGAAAGACGGCACTCGTGGGAGCAGGCGGAGCGACCGGCCGGGCCGGACGTGCCGGACGTGCCGGGGCCATATTGGCCAGCCGCTTGCAGTCCTTGTAGCCGGAAGTGCTGCCGGAGAACACGGTCTCGCCCGTGCTGCCGACACATCTATATAGGGCAGCCGCCGACGCCGGCCCCGCCAGCAGGCCCAGAAGCAGCACGCAGACGCCCGCAGCCCTTCGCAGGGCCATTCGGGAGAGCAGAAAACGGCAGGCGGGATGGCCGGCGCTTTCCCCTGGCGTCGCGTCGTGAACCATGGGCGCGAGTGTGCCCGAGCACCTATGCCCTGCCAAGGGCCAATAACGTGATCTTCCTCACGCAAGTCATTGATCCGCCGAACCCTGTGGCAAGGCGGGTGGTGGCGGCGTAAACTGTGCGGTTCGGTAACTCCCCACGAATCACGGTATCCCGGCCCATGAGCGGCAAGCTTTTCATCAAGACCCACGGCTGCCAGATGAACGAGTACGACTCGGCCAAGATGGCCGACGTCCTGCTCGCATCGCACGGTCTCGAGCTGACCCAGGACGAAGCGGAAGCTGACGTCATCCTGGTCAACACCTGTTCGATCCGCGAAAAGGCCCAGGAAAAAGTCTTCAGCCAGCTCGGCCGCTGGAAGGCGCACAAGGCGGGCGGCAAGCCGGTGCTCATCGGTGTGGGTGGCTGCGTCGCCTCGCAGGAAGGCGATGCCATCCTCAAGCGCGCACCCTATGTGGACCTCGTCTTCGGCCCGCAGACGCTGCACCGCCTGCCGGAAATGATCGAAGCCCAGCGCGCCAGCGGTAAGTCGCAGGTGGACATCAGCTTCCCGGAGATCGAGAAGTTCGACAGCCTGCCCGAGCCGCGCGCCGAAGGCCCCACCGCCTTCGTCTCGATCATGGAAGGCTGCTCGAAGTACTGCTCCTACTGCGTGGTGCCTTACACGCGTGGCGAGGAAATCAGCCGTCCGTTCGACGACGTCATCGTCGAGGTGGCCCAGCTCGCCGAGCAAGGCGTGCGCGAGGTCAACCTGCTCGGCCAGAACGTCAACGCCTACCGTGGCCCCATGCACGATGGCGACATGGCCGATCTCTCCGTGCTGATCCACGCTATTGCGCAGATCGAAGGCATCGGCCGCATCCGCTTCACCACCTCGCATCCGCTGGAGTTCTCCGACTCGCTGATCGAGGCCTACGCCAACGTGCCGCAGCTGGCCAACTACCTGCACCTGCCCGTGCAGGCGGGGTCGGACCGCATTCTCTCGGCCATGAAGCGTGGCTACACGGCGATCGAGTTCAAGCAGAAGATCCGCAAGCTGCGCTCGGTGCGCCCGGACATCTGCGTGTCGTCGGACTTCATCGTCGGCTTCCCCGGCGAGACGGATGAGGACTTCGAAAAGACCATGAAGCTGATCGAGGA
>NZ_JBFUIT010000224.1:0-6785 GCF_056401735.1 Luteibacter sp. P4_D7_3 | reverse complement strand
TACAAGAACTTCGGCAAGGTACTCACCTATGGGCAGATCGACGAACTGTCGGCGGCCTTTGCTGGCTACCTCTCCGGGGAACTCGGGCTGAAGAAGGGTGATCGCCTCGCGATCATGCTGCCGAACCTGTTGCAGTATCCGATCGTGCTGTTCGGCGCCCTGCGCCTCGGCCTGACGGTAGTCAACACCAATCCGCTGTACACCACGCGCGAATTGCACCACCAACTGGAAGATTCCGGCGCGAAGGTGCTCGTTGTCCTGGACAACTTCGCCGCCACCGCCGAGCAGGCGCTGGACGGCACCCAGGTCAAGAACGTCATCACCACCGGTGTCGGCGACATGATCGGGTTCCCCAAGGGGAACATCATCAACTTCGTCGTGAAGAGCATTCGCAAGGAAGTACCGGCTTATAAACTGCCGATGGCCGTCCGCTTCAAGGACGCCCTCGCCCGCGGCAAGTCGCACCCGATGCCGAAGACCGACGTTGGCCACGACGATATCGCTTTCCTGCAGTACACCGGCGGCACCACCGGCGTCGCCAAGGGTGCGATGCTCACCCATCGCAACATGGTCGCCAACATGCTCCAGGCCGATGCCTGGATCAGTGGCTCGGCCAAGGAAGGTGAGGAGATCATCGTCACGGCGCTGCCGCTGTATCACATCTTCTCATTGACGGCGAACGGACTGGTCTTCACGCGCATGGGCGCGCTCAACCTGCTCATCACCAACCCGCGCGACATGAAAGGCTTCGTCAAGGAGCTCTCGAAGGAGCGCTTCACCGCCATCACCGGCGTCAACACGCTCTTCAACGGCCTGCTCAATACCCCGGGCTTTGCCGACCTCGACTTCTCCGGCCTGCACCTCTCGCTCGGCGGCGGYATGGCCGTGCAGCGGGCCGTGGCGGAGCGCTGGAAGAAGACCACCGGCGTGACGCTCGCCGAAGCGTACGGCCTCACGGAAACCTCGCCGGCCGCCTGCATCAACCCGCTGGACCTGAAGGAATACAACGGCTCGATCGGCCTGCCCATTCCCTCCACCTATGTGCAGATCTGGACCGACGACGGCCAGGTGCTGCCCGTTGGCGAAGTGGGCGAGCTGTGCATCAAGGGTCCGCAGGTGATGAAGGGCTATTGGAATCGCCCCGATGAAACGGCCAAGGTGCTTGACGCGAACGGCTGGCTGCGTACCGGCGACATCGCCCGCATGGATGCCAACGGTTACATCTACATCGTCGACCGCAAGAAGGACATGATCCTGGTCTCGGGTTTCAACGTGTACCCGAACGAGATCGAAGACATCGTCATGGCGCATCCGGGCGTGGCCGAAGTGGCGGCGGTCGGCGTCGACGACGAGCACTCGGGCGAGGTAGTGAAGATCTTCGTGGTTCGCAAGGATCCGTCGCTCACCGAGGAGGCCCTGCGCGAGTACTGCCGCGAGAACCTCACCGGCTACAAGCGTCCGAAGCAGATCGAGTTCCGCGATGCATTGCCGAAGACGAACGTCGGCAAGATTCTTCGTCGCGAGCTGCGTGATGAGGATCGGGCGAAACGGAAAGCGGCGCAGGCCTGATTCGAATAAAAAACCCCGCCTCGAGCGGGGTTTTTCGTAAGAGCATCGCCAGCGATCAGTCGTCCTTCCACTCTTCGAGCGTATCCGCATACCCGCCAAGGAACTCCCACAACGGCCTCTGCTTGTCCTCGGGAATAAGGGTATAAGCCATGCCGATCTGGCGCGCCGACACACGCGCAACCATGGCTTCCATATGAATATGCAGGTCGTGACCGAACACCATGTCGAGAATCCAGGTCTGACCGGGCTCCCCACGCCAGCCGAGCGGGCGGCGCAACATGACCCCCGTCGCCGAGATGTCGACAAGATCGGTCGGGTGCGCTTCGCCGCCGCGGCTCATCAGCACCGCGGTCTGCACCTTCATCCGCGCGTGGCGATAGCGCGTGTTCGAACTATCCTTGTCAGACATCAGCGTACTCATCCATTCCGGTTCCTGCTGCACCTTATACGTCGAGTTCGGCATGACCGCACCCCGCACGACTTACCTTGCGTGTCACAAACGGACACATTAGCGCAGTCGTAGCGTTCGCTCGCAACCATGGGCGTTCACTCGCTCCCGCGCGTCTTCAGTACACCCGCGCGAACCAGGGCACCGGCGCCAAAGCGCTCGTTGATCCGGTCCTGCACGCTATCGGAGCGTTTTTCCGAGACCGGGGCGGCAAACATGTCCTGTTGTTCATCGCCGTACCGGGCATCGAACCCCGAAAGCGTTACGCCGAGCAGTCGGAGCCTCGGTCGCGGGTGCTGATTCCACCACAGGTGAAGCAAGCGACGTGCCACAGCATAGATTTCCGGCGTAGCGTTGCCGGGAACGGGCAACTGTGCCTGCCGGCTATGGGTGACGAAGGGCGGCTCACGCAGCTTCACCGACACCGTACGGGCGTCGACACCACGCGATCGCGCCCTTGCCCCCACCCGTTCGCACTGACGTAACAGCCAGGCCTCCGCGATTGGTAGCGCTTCCACGTCGATGTCAAAGGTCCATTCGGAACCGATAGACACCTCGGGAGCGTCCGTCACCACCGGCCGCCTGTCCTCGCCCTGACACAACTGACGCAACTGGGCCGCATGGCGCTCGCCGACGGCCTTGTTCAGCCGCCAGGCATCGGCGCGGATCAGGTCGCCGATGGTGCGAATGCCGACCTTGTGCAGGGACTCCTCCGCCACCTTGCCGACGGTCCACATGCGCCCGATCGGCAGGGGATCGAGGTAGCCCTGCACTTCCTCGGGATGGATGTGCAGGAACCCATCCGGCTTGGACAGCTCACTGGCCAGCTTGGCCAACAGCTTGTTATGCGCCATGCCGACCGAGGCGTTCAGGCCCGTGCGCTCACGGATGGCCTGCTTGACCCGACGGCCAATGGCCTCGATCGACGCGAACAACCGCAGGCTGGCAGTGACGTCGAGGAAAGCCTCGTCCAGCGAGAGGCCCTCGATCATCGGCGTGACCTCACCGAACACCGAGAAGACGATCTCAGAAATTTCGGCGTAACGGGCGTGACGGGGAAAGATATAGATGCCGTCGGGGCAGCGGCGACGCGCTTCGGAGGTGGGCATGGCCGACCGGACCCCATACGTGCGGGCCACGTAGTTACAGGTAGAAACCACCCCGCGACGCCCCAGGCCGGCCACGATCACCGGCTTGCCGACCAGGCTGGGGTCGTCCAGTTCCTCCACGGACGCATAGAAAGCGTCCATGTCGACATGGATGATCGCGCGGGGGGCCTGCTGCATGAGCGATATTGTGCCGGAACCGTGGGGCACCCGGCAGGCAGCCCGCTGGACTTGGGCGGGCGCAGGCGATACCCTGTCGTCAATCGGGTGAACTTATTCGGGCGTCATGCCCTCACCGGTCCGTGGTTCTGGACCGTGAGCGGACCGCTCCCGACGATCTTTCACAGGCGGTGACCCTCCTGGGGTGTCCAGCGGCAATGCCCTTCGCTCGTCAGCGACGATGCGTGGCATGCCGGGCGAGGTGGCGGTATAGCCGCCGGACGGCATCGATTGTTACGTTCCTGGTCGCAGTCGCGACCCTTCTGACGTGTGCCGATGACTAACGAGACAACCGAAGTTCAGGTGGTCGAAAAAACCCAGGGTGCCTTTGCAGGTGTCCCGCAGCAGCAGGAAATGCCCCTCGCGCTCGTGCGCGGGCAGGCAGTGATGCAAATGCCGCAGGACCTGTACATTCCGCCGGACGCGCTCGAGGTCATCCTCGAATCGTTCGAAGGGCCACTCGACCTGCTGCTTTACCTGATCCGCCGGCAGAATCTGGACATCCTCGACATCCCTGTCGCCGAAATCACCCGGCAGTACATGGACTACATCGACATGATGCGCGAGGTGATGCGACTGGAGCTCGCGGCGGAATACCTGCTGATGGCCGCGATCCTTGCGGAGATCAAGTCCAGGTTGCTGCTGCCCCGGCCGCCGGCCGAGGAAGGCCTGGAAGACGACCCGCGAGCGGAGCTGGTTCGCCGCCTGCAGGAGTACGAACGCTTCAAGCGGGCTGCGGCCGATATCGAAGAGATGCCGCGCCTGGAACGCGATACCACCGTGGTGCATGCCTTCGTCGGCGAACACAACGTGGTGCGGGTACCACCCCCGCTGGACCTCAAGGAGATGTTGCTCGCGCTCAAGGACGTGCTCGGTCGGGCCGATCTGTTCACGCACCATGCGATCCAGCGCGAACCGCTCAGCGTGCGCCAGCGCATGGGCGACCTGCTCGAGTCACTGGGTCGCGGCGGGTTCCACCGTTTTGAAACGCTGTTCGACGTGACGGAAGGTCGACTCGGGGTCGTTGTCACCTTCCTCGCCATGCTCGAACTGGCCAAGGAAATGCTCGTCGAGATCGTCCAGGAAGAAGCCCTCGGGCCGATTTACCTGAAGACGAAGGTACTGAGTGATGCCGAGCCCGAAGAGGCGCTCGCCTGAAGGCCCATGAGGGCCACGAACATCGAACCGATCCGCGCCATACGCGCGGTAAACCCGAAGGCCTATGCAACCCGAACAACTGAAACCCATCGTGGAAGCGGCGCTGCTGGCGTCGACCCAGCCGATGACGATCGCGCAGTTGAAGGCGATCTTCGGCGACGAGGACGAAGTGACCACGGACGATATCGTGGTCGCGCTCGCCTCCCTCACGCACGACTGCGACGGTCGCGGCGTCGAGTTGATCGAAGTCGCGTCGGGCTGGCGTTACCAGGTCCGTCGGGATGTTCATGGCTGGGTGTCGCGAATGTGGTCCGAAAAACCCAGTCGCTATTCCCGCGCACTGCTCGAAACGCTGGCCCTGATCGCTTACCGCCAGCCGATTACCCGCCCGGAAATCGAACAGATCCGTGGTGTGGTGGTCTCCTCGAACATCATCAAGACGCTCGAGGAACGCGAATGGATCCGCGTCGTCGGTCATCGCGATGTTCCCGGCAAGCCGGCCCTGTTCGGAACCACCCGGGGATTTCTCGATTACTTCAGCCTGAAGTCGCTGGATGCCCTGCCCCCGCTTTCGGAGATTCGCGACCTCGAAGACATCAACCCGCAATTGCGGTTCGAAGGTGATGGCATTCCCGCGCACGCACGCGTCGGTGCCACCCTGTCGATCGATCCGGACAACGAAAGCCCCACGAATACCGAAGACACCGATGATGTCGTGGCTGAGGCCATGAYGATCGAAGAAACACCCGCCATCGAGGCCCCGTCCGCACAGGACGATGAGGTCGAGATCGCGAACCAGCTGCCTGCCGGCGACGACGTCGCCGCGGCTTCCGCCACTGCCGAAGAGGCAGAGAACCCCGAAGGCGACGTCGCCAAAGACGATGCCGAAGAAGATACTGAGGAGTCACGCGCATGAGTGCGCCGCAACGTTCCGTTCTATCCCTTAAGCGCGGCGAAAGCCGTCCCGACGATGGCACCGTGCTCGAAGAGCGCCTGCACAAAGTCCTGGCCAACGCCGGCCTCGGCTCGCGCCGCATGCTCGAACAGCGCATCCAGGCGGGCGAAGTCGAAGTCAACGGCACCGCCGCCACCATCGGCTCGAGCGTCCATGCCGGTGATCGCGTAGTCGTCGACGGCAAGCAGTTCGTCGTCGCCACCGACAGCCGTAACGACGCCGAAGTGATCGTCTATCACAAGCCGGAAGGCGTGGTAACGACTCGCGAAGACACCGAAGGCCGTCCCACCGTGTTCGAACAGCTGCCGCGCCTGAAGGGTGCGCGCTGGGTCGCCGTGGGTCGCCTCGACATCAACACCACCGGCCTGCTCCTGCTCACCACCGATGGCGAACTCGYCAACGCGCTGATGCATCCCAAGAGCGGCCTCGAGCGCGAGTACCTCTGCCGTGTCCATGGCGAGGTGCCCGACGAGACCATCGAACGCCTGARGGCGGGTGTCGAACTCGAAGACGGCCCGGCCCGCTTCGACGAGATCGCCACGATCAGCCGCGGCGGTAGCCACAGCTGGTTCCGCGTCACCATTCGCGAAGGTCGCAACCGCGAAGTCCGTCGCCTGTGGGATTCGCAGGGTTTCCTGGTCAGCCGCCTCAAGCGCATCCGCTACGGCACCGTGGAACTTCCGCGCGCCCTCCGTCGCGGCGACAGCGACAATCTCGACGAAGCCGCAATCAAGGAACTGCGCACGCGCGCAGGCCTCGGCGCCCCGGGCGCCGTACTCACCCTGAGCGCCGTCGTGCATCAGCGTCGCGCCCCGCGTCATGTGACCGAGTACAAGCCGGACGGTCGTCCGGCAGGTGCCTGGAGCTCGGGTCGTCACGACGAAGCCCGTGAGCTCACCGCTTTCGATCGCCTGCGCGATGACAATCCGCGTGGCGGCCGGGGTGGCGCTGGCGGTGGTCGTGGTCGCCCGGGTGGCGGCGGTGGCCAGGGCGGCGCACCGCGCCGCGAAGTAAACGGCAATGTCGCTCGTCCCGAGCGGGGCGGTGGTGCGGCCGGTGGCCAGCGCTCGCGTCGCGTCGCGCCGGGCCAGGAACTGCCGTCGCCTCGCACCTGGTTTGCCGGCGACAGCCGCACCGGTGGCGGAAATGCAGCAGGCGGCGCACCGGGCAACCGTGGTCCGCGTCCGGCCGGCCGTGCTGGCGGCCCGGGTGCAGGCGGCGGCAATCGCGCGCCGGGCCAGGGCGGTCCGGGTCGTGCCGACGGCAATCGTACCGGCGGCGGCGCACGCTTCGACGGCGGTGGCGGCGGTAATCGTGGCCCGCGTACGGG
>NZ_JBFUIT010000223.1:0-6807 GCF_056401735.1 Luteibacter sp. P4_D7_3 | reverse complement strand
CCATGACACCATAGGACACGGCATCGAGCGCATTCAGGTCAGTGGCGTCGTCGGCGAAGACGATGTTGCCCTTGGGCACGTAGGCCATGCCGTGATCGGACACGATCACCAGGTTCATGTGCTCGTAGAGACCACGCGTGCGCAGCTGGGCGACGAGGTAGCCGACGGCGTCGTCGACGTCGCCCAGCGCGGCATTGAGCTCGGCCGAATCCGGCCCGTGCTCGTGCCCGGCGTGGTCCACGGTGTCGAAATACAGTGTGTCGAAGGCCGGCTGCGGGCCGGCTTCGTCGAGCCACGAAAGCAGCTTGTCCACGCGCTGGCGCGAGGTGAGCGAGTCGTCGAAGGGAATCCAGTGATCAGGGCGAACACCACGAATCTCGGCCTCGGTGCCGGGCCAGAACATCGTCGCCGTATGCAGGCCGTGCTTCTGCGCRGTCACCCAGATCGGCTCGGCATCCGCCCACCAGCGGCCGTCGCTGGTCGCGGCGTGGTTGGACAGGCTGAACTTGCCCAGCACCGGATCCTGCATGGTGTTGTTCACGATACCGTTGTGGTCAGGCACGCGACCGGTGACCAGCGTGTAGTGGTTGGGAAAGGTCAGCGAGGGAAACGAGGGCAGCATGTACGAGGCGCGGGCGCCGTCGGCGGCCAGGGCGACCAGATTTGGCGTCAGGCCGCGGTCGAGGTAGTCGGGCCGGAAGGCGTCGATCGAGACCAGCAGCACGGGTGTGACGGGCAGGGAGGTGGGCTTGGCGGGGCGCGTGGCGCAACCGGCCAGGACCACGGCGAAAAGCGCGGTGACGACGCGCTGAAGCGTGGACGACGTGGCATTCATGAGGGACGACGTAAGCTCTGATCATCAAGGCAATCCGCCTATGATGGACGAGTCCCATGACCAATTCATCTCACAAGATCCTGCCGTTTCTTCTTGCGATGTCGATGCCGCTAGCGGCGATCGCGCAGACATCGACCCCAGCCGTCAAGGCCGCCGCACCGGCACGAGCCGCGCCCGCAGCCCGGCCCGTCGTGACCACGCCGTCGCACAACGCCCAGTTCCAGCAGCAGGTGAATCGCCAGCAGGTGATCAACCAGCAGAACCAGAACGCGGTCCAGCAGCAGCYGCGTCAGAACAACATGAACCAGCAACGCAACACGGCGACCGATCCGGGATTGCGTAACCAGCTGGATAACGCCGATCGCGCCCAGCAGCAGACCTATCAGTCGCAGCAGGACGCGACCGTACGCCGTGACCCGACCAATCCCCGGGTGCGCGACGCCACGCAACGGGCCGCGCCGGCCAGCGCCGGCTCGGCAGGCCACTAAGGCAGTCTGTTAACGCGTTGTTTGTTGCGACGCGGCTGGCGAGCCGCCATCGGGCAAGCCCATAATCGTCGATTCCCCTGGATCGACGGAGCCTCCCCCGATGACGGCCTTTACGCGCATCGACACGACCCGCACCGTCCGCGCACCGCGCGGCACGGAACTCAGCTGCCGTAGCTGGCTCACGGAAGCGCCGTTCCGCATGCTGCAGAACAACCTCGACCCCGAGGTGGCCGAAAACCCGGCCGAACTCGTGGTGTACGGCGGCATCGGCCGTGCCGCGCGCAACTGGGAATGCTTCGACGCGATCCTCCGCGCCCTGCGCGAACTGCGCGACGACGAAACGCTGCTCATCCAGTCCGGCAAGCCGGTCGGTGTGTTCCCGTCGCACCCGGACGCACCGCGCGTGCTGCTGGCCAATTCCAACCTCGTGCCTGCCTGGGCGAACTGGGAACACTTCAACGAGCTCGATCGCAAGGGCCTGATGATGTACGGCCAGATGACGGCCGGCTCGTGGATCTACATCGGTTCGCAGGGCATCGTGCAGGGCACCTACGAAACCTTCGTCGAGATGGGTCGCCAGCATTACGGCGGCAGCCTCGCCGGCCGCTGGATTCTCACCGCCGGTCTGGGCGGCATGGGTGGCGCGCAGCCGTTGGCCGCGAGCCTGGCCGGCGCTTCGTCGCTGACCATCGAATGCCAGCAGAGCCGCATCGATTTCCGCCTGAAGACGCGCTACGTCGATGAACAGGCCACCGATCTCGACGACGCGCTGGCGCGCCTGGACCGTTACGCGAAGGAAGGTCGTGCCGTCTCCGTGGCCCTGCTCGGCAACGCCGCCGACGTGCTGCCGGAGCTGGTTCGTCGCGGGGTCCGCCCGGACGCCGTCACCGACCAGACCAGCGCACACGATCCCGTCAACGGCTACCTGCCGTTGGGCTGGACGGTGGAGGAGTGGTTCGAGCGCCGCAAGTCCGATCCGACCGGCACCTCACACGCGGCCAAGTTGTCCATGCGCAAGCATGTCGAGGCGATGCTCGCCTTCCATGCCATGGGCGTGCCGACCTTCGACTACGGCAACAACATCCGTCAGATGGCCAAGGACGAGGGCCTCGTCGACGCTTTCGCTTTCCCCGGCTTCGTACCCGCCTTCGTGCGTCCGCTGTTCTGCCGCGGCGTGGGTCCGTTCCGCTGGGTCGCGCTGTCCGGCGATCCGGAAGACATCTACAAGACCGATGCCAAGGTGAAGGAGCTGATCCCCGACGACCCGCACCTGCACCGCTGGCTCGACATGGCCCGTGAGCGCATCAGTTTTCAGGGCCTGCCGGCGCGTATCTGCTGGGTGGGTCTCGGCCAGCGCCATCGTCTGGCGCTCGCGTTCAATGAAATGGTCCGCAATGGCGAGCTCAAGGCGCCCATCGTGATCGGTCGCGATCATCTGGATTCCGGCTCGGTCGCCAGCCCCAATCGCGAAACCGAAGCCATGCGCGACGGCAGCGACGCAGTCAGCGACTGGCCGCTGCTCAACGCCATGCTCAACGTCGCCGGCGGCGCGACGTGGGTCAGCCTGCACCACGGCGGTGGCGTCGGCATGGGTTACAGCCAGCACAGCGGCGTGGTGATCGTCGCCGACGGCACCGAGGCGGCGGACAAGCGTCTGGCCCGTGTGTTGTGGAACGACCCCGGTACGGGCGTCATGCGCCATGCGGACGCGGGGTATGAGGATGCGATTGCTTGTGCGAAGGAGCAGGGGTTGAACCTGCCGATGGTAGGGTAGAAGCATCGCCGCTGAAGCGGCTCCCACACGAGACCTGTGCAGGCCTCACTGTGGGAGCCGATTCATCGGCGATAGGGTGCTCGCCTCAGCACTCATTGGGTGCCAGCCTCAGCGCCCATTCGCCCAGGCCGCCGTATACCGCTCCGGATAAATCCGCTCCAGCCCCAACACCTTCGGCCGGTCATTGATCGCGATATAAGCCGCATCAGGATTCAGCCGCATATAGTCCTGGTGATAATCCTCAGCCGGGTAGAACGCCTTCAACGGCGTCACCTGCGTCACGATCGGCGCGGAAAACGCATGGGCCGCCGTCAGCTGGGCCACATAGGCATCAGCCACCTTCTTCTGCTCCGGCGTGGCATAGAACACCGCCGAACGGTACTGCGTGCCGGAATCCGGACCCTGGCGGTTCAGCAGGGTGGGGTCCTGGGCGACCGAGAAAAACACCTGCAACAGCTGGCCATAGGTGACCTGGGCCGGGTCGTACACCACGCGGACCGACTCGGCGTGGCCGGTGTCGCCGTCGCTCACGTCGTCGTAGTTCGCGTGGGCTGCGTCGCCTCCGGAGTAGCCGTTGCGGACGCTCTTCACGCCACGGACGTGCTGGAATACGCCTTCGACCCCCCAAAAGCAGCCGCCGGCGAACACGGCAGTGGCCTCGCCGGGCGCCGCAGCGGTGTCGACGGTGGGGGCGGGCAGGCGAATGCCTTCGTCGCGGGCAGAGGCCGCGGAGCAAGCCGTAAGCGCGATCAGGAGCGGGGCGAGCAGGGAACGGCGGTTCATGCGGATCTCCGATGGAGGGGGCCTGCTGGATGAGACCGGGGGAACGTCAGGAATCTGACAGGGTTCCCGGCTACAGTTAGCGGCGTCCCGGCCGATATAGGACCGACGACCGTGGGTTGGCTGGGCGGGCGCGGATTCGGCAAAATGGCGCGCTCTCGGTATCGATGGAGGCAGGGGAAACGTGGCGTACGACCTGGTAGAGAGACGCGTATTCGTGACCGATCTGGAGATCGGCATGTATGTCAGCCGTCTCGATTGTGATTGGTCGGACACGCCCTTTCCGTTGCAGGGGGTGCCGATCGCCTCTCGAGAGGACATCGAAGCGCTGCGGCGTTTCTGCAAGTACGTCTTCGTCGACCTGCACCGCCGCGTCACGCCAGCGCGCGTGTCGGCGGCCGCGCCCGTGCGCGCGGCGACGCCACGCCCGGCCCTGAATACCCGCCTGGTCACGCGGCACAGCTACTCCGATACCGCCTCCTTCGATGACGAGATGCCGCGCGCCCGCGAAGCGTTCGACACCGTGGCGAGCTTCGCCGAGCGCATCGTCGAGGATATTCAGGCCGGCCGCCCGCTGGATCCGAACGCCCTGGAAAACGCCGTGCGGCCCATGGTGGAGAGCGTGCTGCGCAGTGGCGACGCCTTCTTCTGGATGCAGAGCCTGCGCCAGCGCGACAGCTACACCTACCAGCACGCCGTCGGCTGCAGCACGCTCGCGGCAGCCTTCGGCCGGCACATGGGCTTCGCCGACGACGCTATCGTCAGCCTCGCCGCCGGCGGCCTGCTGATGGACGTGGGCAAGTCGCAGCTGCCCGAGGAGATGCTCGAGCGGGGTGGTCCGCTCAACGACGCCGAGTGGGAGCTCGCCCGCCAGCACGTAAACGAAGGCGTGGCGATCCTCGACCATTCGGGGGTCGTGGATGCGGAAGTCCGCGACATGGTCCTGACCCACCATGAGCGTTTCGATGGGAGCGGCTATCCCCAGGGCCTGGCCGGCACCGCCATTCCACTGGCCGGGCGCATGGCGGCGATCATCGATACCTACCACGCGATGTCGACGCCGCGGCCTTATCGCCCGGCGGTTTCGCAACACCTTGCGATCCGACAGATCTACTCCGGTCGTGACCGGGAATTCCAGGGCGAGCTGGTGGAGCAGTTCCAGGCCTGCCTGGGCGTGTACCCTACCGGCTCGCTGGTTGAGCTCAATACCGGCGAAGTGGCCATCGTCATGGTGCAGAACCAGGCGCGCCGACTTCAGCCGCGCGTGGCCCTGCTCACGCGCACCGACAAGACACACCTGGACGAGTTCGTGATCGTGGACCTCATGCGACAGACCGACGGCGTACGACGCGAGATCCTCCGCACACTGGCTGCCGGGAGTTTCGGCATCGACCCCAGGGAGTATTTCCTGTCATGACCAGTGAGCGGTCGCTCATCCTGCCGGCGATCCAGGCCATCCTCGATCGTGCCGCCAATGGCGAAGGCCTGAGCGGGGTACTGGTCATCCGCCTGCAGGGCATGCGCGAGGCGCAACTGCGCTTCGGCTTCGATTTCGGCAACGAGATCATGCTCGCCGCCCGCGAGCGCATCGTTGACGCCGTGCGTCACATCGACACGATTTTCGTCGCCGGTGACGACACCTTCGTCGCCGTCTTGCCGGCCATTCGCAATCGCACGCACGCCCTGCTTGCCGCCACGCGCATCGTCGGTGCCTTCGACAGCCCGCTGCTGCGTGGCGAGCGCCCCTGGCATGGGCGGGCGGTCATCGGCGTGACGCTCTATACCGAGCACGGCACCACGGCCGAATTGCTCTACCGGCGTGCCGAGCTCGCGCACGACGAGGCGCTTCGCGTCGGCGAGCCTTTCGCGGTTTATCAGCAAGACGTCACGCCGATCGAAATCCTCTACGGCGAACTGCGTGAGGACATCGAAGCCAACCGCTTGCACGTCGCCTTCCAGCCGCTGTGCGACCTGCGCACGGGCGAGGTGGTCCGCGTGGAATCGCTGGCGCGCTGGAACACACGCTCCGGCGTGGAAGTGGCCCCGGCCGACTTCGTTCCGTTTGCCGAGCGCAGCGACCTCATCGTGCAGCTGACTCGCTGGAGCCTCAACGCGTCGCTACGCCATACGGCGGCCCTGCACCGCGGTGGCTGTCCGCTCGACGTGGCGATCAATCTGTCGCCACGCGTTTTCGTCGAGCAGGGCTTTGCCGAACAGATGCTCGGCGCGCTGGAAATCTGGGGTGTGCCGCCGGAATCCGCGATCATCGAGATCACCGAAACCGCGCTGCTCACCGACCTCGACATGAGCGTGCGCGTGCTGCGCCGCCTGCGCGACCACGGCGTGCGCGTAGCCATCGACGACTTCGGCACGGGCTACGCCTCGTTCGCTTACCTGCGTCACTTCCCGGCCACCGAGCTGAAGATCGACCGCAGCTTCGTCGACGCCATGATCGGCGACCGCCGCACCGAGCTACTGGTCCAGGCCATGGTCGACGTCGCCCATCGCCTGGGTCTCGAAGCCGTGGCCGAAGGCGTGGAAAACGAAGAGACCCTGCGCCGCCTGGTCGAAATGGACTGCGACCTCGTGCAGGGCTATCACGTAGGCCGGCCCATGCTGGCCGACGAATTCGTCGCCGAGCGACTAGCCGCCGCCTCGACGGTCTGATCGACGCCCAGTTCGATGCACGGCTCCATGCTCGGTAGGAGCCGATTCATCGGCGATCCCAGGCCGCGACACCCTCAGCAATCGCCGATAAATCGGCTCCTACCGAGCGGATAGCTCAAGATAGCGCTGGTGCAACTCAGCCACCTTAGCCGCCAACTCCGCTTCACTTCCCTCATTGACGATCACATCGTCAGCCATCCCCAACCGTCGCTCGCGCGACGCCTGCGCCGCAATCATCTTTCGCGCCAGCGCCTCATCCACCC
>NZ_JBFUIT010000222.1:0-6955 GCF_056401735.1 Luteibacter sp. P4_D7_3 | reverse complement strand
GGGTCGACGCCGTCGCCTCGACGGTGGTGGTGCTGGTACACACCCGGGATCTCGTGGCGGTGGGCTGGGTCGGCGACAGTCGCGCCTACGTCTTCGAAGAAGGCCGGCTGCAGCAGGTGACCCAGGATCACGTTCACGGCGAACGCAGTGACGAGACGCGGTTCGGCGGCAGTAACGCCGGTGTGCCGGCCGGCGTGCTCACGCGCGCGGTGGGCGCCGAGGATCGACTTTACGTCGACTGGGTGGTCCGCGCGCGCCGGCCGGGAACGTGCTTCGTGCTCTGTTCCGACGGCATCAACAAGGAACTCAGTGACGCCGAGATCGAACTCCATTGCCGACGCCACACGGACCCCCAGGCGCTGATCGACGCGCTGGTGGGTACGGCGTTGGAACGCGCCGGGCGCGACAACGTGTCGGCGGTCGCCGTGAGGCTGGACCCATTTGAGGAAGCGCACGCATGAAACCATCCGACGACGAAGAAACCCGCGTGCTGCCTGTGTCAGCAGACGCGGATAGCGACGCCACCGTGTTCAAGCCGTTGCTGGCACACGGTGGGGAGGGCACGGCGACCGGTTCGGCATCGCAAGGCACCGGCGACAGCTGGCGACATATGGCCGAGCTTGCACAGGGCGAACGCATCGGCGTGGGTAGCCTGCTCAAGGAGCGGTTCTTCATGGAGCGAGAGCTCGGCCGTGGCGGCATGGGCGTGGTGTATCTCGCCCGTGACGAGCGCAAGGTCGAAGCGCGCGACCGCGATCCGTACGTGGCCGTGAAGGTGCTCAACGATGAGTTCCGCAAGCATCCGGATGCGCTGATCGCCCTGCAGCGGGAATCACGGCGCGCGCAACACCTGGGTAACGACCACATTGTTCGTGTTTACGACTTTGACAAGGACGGCACCAACGTCTTCATGACGATGGAGTACGTCGAAGGGCAGGACCTGCGCACGCTTATCCGCACGAAGGCGCGCGATGGCATGGCGTTCGCCGAGGCGTGGCCGTTGATCGCGGACATGGGCGAGGCACTGGTGCGTGCGCATGCGGCAGGCATCGTCCACTCGGATTTCAAGCCGGGCAATGTCATGGTCACACCGTCGGGCATGGCGAAGGTCTTCGACTTCGGTATCGCGCGGGCGGGTAAGATCGGCGCGGAGCACAGGGACGATCGTACGGTGTTCGATGCCGGCACGCTCGGTGCCATGACCCCGGCTTACGCCAGCCTCGAGATGCTCCAGGGCAAGGCGCCAACACCCTCGGACGATATCTATGCGTTCGCCTGCGTAGTGTTCGAGTTGCTTACGGGACGTCACCCGTTCGACAAGCAGAATGCCGAGGAAGCGCTGGCTGCGGGTCGCCGCCCTCCCGCCGTGCCGGGGCTCGACAAGCGACAGTACAAGGCACTCGTCGACGCGATTGCCTTCACCGCCGAGAAGCGCAGCAGCGACATAAGCGTCGTGATGGCCGGATTGCGCAAGCGGCGCCTACGCGAGCGCGCCACACCATGGCTTGTGGCTTCCGCAGGCCTGATACTGCTCGTTGCCGCCGCGACATGGTTCGGGGCGTTGCAGGCCGAGCGCCGCCACATGGCGGATACGCTGCGGCGTTTCACGCCCGCACAGGTGGATGGTTTCCAAAGCGAGGATGATGTCCGCAAGGCCCTCGCCGCACTCGATAGCGACGAAAGGCGGCACGTCGTGGTCGATGGCGCCGATGCCATCGACAGCTTCCTGGTCCGCCTGGTGGCCTCACGCTGGGATCCGGCGCACGAGCACTACGACTACGCCGGCGCGCAAAAGGTGTTTGCGCTGCGCGCAGAGCTGAAGACCTTTGCGCCGAAGCTCGATCGACGCCACGAAGAAGTCGCGCACGAACGCGACGAAGCGCTCAACGGCCTCGATACGCGCTTGAGTCAGGCGATCCTCGCCAACCGCCTCACCGGAGATGGTGCGGACGACGTGCCCGCTCTCCTGGCGACGATTCGTACGATCGACCCCTCGAGCCGCTTGCTGGCGAATCCAGAGCTGAAGCTGAAGCTGGCAGATGCGGCGAACACGGCGGCGACGCCGGCGGGCCACACCCCGGCCGAAGTGCTCGAAGCGGAGCGCACGGCGCGACTGGAATCGCTGCGCCAGGCGTCCGCTGCCGGCGACTTCGACAAGGCGCTGGATAGCTACAAGCAACTGCGCGGCATGGATGGAGCCACGCCAACGTCGATGGACGAACCGGCGAACCTGCTCGCACGTGCCGTCCTGGATGCGGCGCGGTCGGCGTGCAGCGCCGGACACTGGAAGGAGGCTGCGGACAAGGTCGCCGCGGGCATCGCCGCGACGGGTGACCGGCCGGACCTGGCCGCCGCCAATACGCGCTACCAGTTGGCGCTTGCCGTGATGACGGCAGCCAAGGGACCGAGCGTGTCCGCGGCCGAACAGGATGCGCTACGCAAGCAGGTTGACGCGATGAAGGCTGCCGACCCGGATGGCCTCAAGGATCTCGAAGCCGCCATGAGAGCGTCGAAGGCACTTCCGGAAGGCTCCCTCGCCAACGTGGTCAACCGCCTGCGGTCGACACCTGGCGTTCCGACCCGCATGGATCCTTGCGCGCGTCGCGGCTTTGCAGGCAGCGCGCGGGAATGTTTCGACACCTTCTCGGCTGGCGCGCACGGACCCGCGCTGGTGGTCATCCCACATGGTCGCAAGCCGTTCGCGATGACGCGTACGGAGATCACCATCGCCGACCTGGACCAGTACTGCCGCGCAACGCGCACATGCGCCATCACGCGCGGTCAGGTGCCGACCCAGCCGGCACGTTCGATTCCGGTCACCTTCGCCCGTCGTTATGCTGCCTGGTTGTCCCAGGTCAGTGGTTACAGCTATCGCCTGCCGACGGACGAGGAATGGTTGTTGGCAGCTCGCGCAGGAAGCGACTGGGACAGCAAGGATGCGACCTGCGGCACTGCATCGACCGGTTTCGGGCGTCTCGTCCGCGGTGACGAGTGGAGCAGCAAGGGCGTGACCAATCCCTGGGGGCTGGTGGACATGGTCGGCGGCATCTGGGAATGGACGACGACGGGTACGACCCTCGCCGTGCGAGGCGGAAGCTACCGCAGTGGACCCGACGCCTGCTCCGTCACGAGCACCCGCACGAGCGACGGGTCGGCCGAGCGCGATGTTGGCTTCCGCCTGGTGAGGGACATCCAATGATGGCGTGGGAAACGAGGGTGAACCGCGAGTTGGGCGACCTGAACAACGCCCACAGTGCGGCGCGCATGGGCACGTCCGAATATCGACAGCGTCGTCGCGCCTTGTTACAAGCGGTGCTCCTGGAGGGTTCGGCCTCGCACACGTTGCGGCGCCCCGCCGGTGGCCATGCGCCGTCCCATGGCACGACATCGGGCCGCGCGCTGCCGATGCGGCGTGCCGTCACACGCACCCCACCACGAGGCCGAAACGGCCTGCCATGGTGGCTCGGCGGTACCGCTGTGTTCGTCGGGTTGCTTGCCTGGATAGTGCTGCGCTAGCCCGGGTTGTCTTCGCCGGACAGTTGCTGGAACTCGGACAGACCGCCCGGCGCGAGCGTCCGCAGCAGTTCGGTGAAGCTCAGGCCGACGAGGCGGCTGGCACGACGTAGCAGCGGCGGGACCGGGCTCGATGGTTCGTTTCGCGCATACCATGCGCAGATCTCGTCGAGCATGCGCCGCACGTCGTCGGTATCGCGAACGCCCCTGCGTGCTTCGGTGGGTACCTGGACGCCGGACTCGCCCGATTCGTCGTGCCCGTTATCTGGGTCATCGGCGACGAGGGCCTGCGGCGCGCGAATCGCTACCTGGGTGCGCAGGAAGGCATCCACGTCGCGCAAATCGCGCTCGAGCGTGTCGAGGTCCGGTCCCATACCGGGCGTCCGTTCCTCGAACAGATGGCCGATGGAACGGACGTGCACCAACGCGGTGGTGATCGCCGCCGCGGTGGCCAGTAGCCGTTCGACGTCAACATGTTGGACCACGGCATCGACGATCTCCTGTGAGATAGGCGTCGCATCGGACGTGCCATCACCGGACTTGATCGTACCGTTGAGCAGGCGCAGGTCGCGCAGGGAGAACGCGCCAATGCGCTCGGCGCGCAGAAGGGGCACGCTGCGAAGGTAGCCGACGGTCCCGTCGACCGCCGCAAGCGCTGCCAATGCGTTGATCCGTTCGACAGGATCCCCGTCATCGACGCGGGGATGCACATCGTCCCAGTAACGCGTAAGCAGGTCCGCGACGAGCCCGACGGTGGCACTCCAGGCAGCGAACCCCTCGGTCTTCAGCCGCGCGTTGCCCCAATGGATGGCCACGCGCAGATCACGTGTACGTTCGGCCACCTGCTCGGCATGGCGGGAGACCTCGCGCCAGTCGGGTTCCTCCGCCTGCTTTACCGTATCGCCGATGGCGCGTTCCGTACCGGGCGCCGCGAGACTCTCCAACGCGAGAAACGCCGCGTCGTATTCGAGGTTCGGGCCGCATGGCGCGTTCTCTTCGAGCGGATCGAGAAATCGGTCAGTGGTATCCATCGCGTGCAAGGTCCAGTAAGGGGAAGGGGGCGGCGTGGGCGGCCGTGTGTCGTGTCCGCTGCAGCCCGCGGCTGATCCGGACCAGCTCCTCGCGCAGCCATCGATGCGCGGGCTGTTTGTCCAGGCGACTGTGCCAGGCCATGGCAAGCGACATGTCTGGCTGGTTGAAGGGCAGGGCAAAAGGCTCCACGCCAGGGCCCACCGCCTGGATCATGCTCTGCGGCAGCGTGCAGACCAGGTCGGTCGTGTTCAGGAGCGAGCCGATGGTGTCCCCATAGGGCGCGGAAACCAGCACGTCTCGCGTCCGGCCCAATTCCTTCAGTCGGATATCCATCAATCCGTCCATGCGACCGGATGAGGACACGATGAGGTGTCCGAGCGAGCAATACTCGTCGATCGTGAGCTCGTAATTGCCGCGCGGGTGGCCGATGCGCTGGAGCATCACGAATTCGTCCGCCAACAGCTCTCTCATCTTCAAGGAGGGAGGCACCTGCTCATTCGGTACAAGGAGGATGTCGAGCTCACCGTTCTCGAACTGGGCGAGAACGTCCGCGTCCTCACTGCCGCTGCGGAAAGCCAGTCGCAGCTGGCGATTGTCCTTGTCCTGGAACGAGCGGATAAGCGGACGGGCGAAGGTGCTGATGGCGCTGAACGAGCCACCCACCCGGAACATGGCGGTATCGCGCCTGGGATCGAACGAATCGGCCGGATCAGCCAGAGTGCCCAGCTGCGCGAGCGCGTCCCGCAGTGAGACAGCCATCTCTTCCGCCTTGGGCGTCGGCACCATGCCGCGACCGGTTTCGGACGGAATAAGCAGGGGATCCTTGAACAGCCGGCGAAGACGGGCTAACTGCGCCGATAACGCGGGTTGACTGACATGTAGCCTGGAGGCAGCGCGTGTGACGTTGCGTTCTTCCAACAGCATATCGAGCGAGACGAGTAGCGGAAGGTCACTCGGTTTCAGATTCATGAGTACAGCTTGATTGCGCTCGTGGGGACAGCGCGGATTACTACGCACGTCGTCGATTGTATGCGGAGTCGACGGAGGTGCGTCAACAATTTGACGTAGCGGGCAGCGTTACGTGATTTGTGTCGCAAATGCTTAAGGGCGTCAGTGGCAATACGCGGTCATACCTCGAAAGGGTGATGCGCTATGATCGTTTCTGCATGCGACGGCACTTGAGACCGAATCAGAATCGTTGGTACGGTTGACTGCGCATTACCATAGCCTGCTCCGCTTGTGGTCGGACACATAAGGCCGAGGAAGAAATGATCCGTAATCATGGCAAGGCGTGGGTGGCGATTGGTCTGTATGCACTTTTGTTCCTTTCGGCGTGCTGCCAGGCGCAGGTGGCTTCTCGACCCGAAGTCACCGAATGGACCTGGGAAGTCAGGCCAGAACATGTCGACCATCAGCTGCCGAACGTTCTCCTGGTCGGCGATTCCATTACCCGCAACTACTTCCCGGAGGTGCAGCAAGAGCTGAGTGGCAAAGCCAATGTCTACTTGTTCGCAGCTTCGACCAGCCTGGGAGATCCGCGGCTGGATGCACAGTTGAAGGATTTCGCTGCGTTGGAGGGCGTGACATTCAGCGTCGTTCATTTCAACAACGGGATGCACGGCTGGGCGTACACCGAAAAGGAATACGCGGCATCGTTCCCTAAATACGTTGCGACGCTTCGAAAGATMGCTTCCGGCGCGCACTTCATCTGGGCCTCCACGACGCCGGTCAAAAAGGAAAGTTCGCCCGGCCCCACGAATGCGCGTATCCAGGTGAGGAATGCCGAGGCACTACAGATCGTGAATCGCGAGTCGATCGTCGTTGACGACCAGTACGCACTAATGCTGCGTTATCCCAATCTCTATCTCGATGACGTTCACTTCAACCCGGAAGGTGCCGTGTTGCAGGGCAGGCAGGTAGTCAAGACGATCGAGGCGTACCTGAAGTAACTCCGCACTTGAACTGAATCGGCTGCCGGTGGATCGGCGGCCGATTCAGCAGTCGGTTTACAGGGAAGACGATCCTCGCCACAGATCAGTCCCACCATCGACTGCATGGATGTCGATGTCCGCGAGCTCGTCCGCTGAGAAGCCCAGGTTGTCCAGTGCACCCAGCGAATTGTCGAGCTGCTCGACGGTGCGCGCACCAATCAATGCCGATGTGACGCGGGGATCGCGAAGCGCCCATGCAATTGCCATCTGCGCGAGCGTCTGGCCACGGCGTAAGGCAATGTCATTGAGTGCCCTGATTCGATCGAGGTTTTCCGAGCTGAGCATGTCTTTCCGGAACGACCCGTCTCGAGCGACCCGCGCATCCGACGGTACGCCGTTGAGGTATTTGTCGGTGAGCAGACCCTGGGCGAGCGGCGAGAACGCAATGCAGCCCGCGCCCACGTCGTTCAGCACATCGA
>NZ_JBFUIT010000221.1:0-6974 GCF_056401735.1 Luteibacter sp. P4_D7_3 | reverse complement strand
GGACATGGCTGGTCGAGTAGTTCCGGCTCTCATAGGCAAAGGTCGAAGAACCGGTGGGCTTGCAATGGAGATTGTCGAACGTCCACAAAAGGTCGCTTGCGTTGTTCCACACGAGCGAGTCGACGAAGGGCCGTAGCCCGAGCTCACGCTGCAGGTAGCCGGCAAGGCCGGCCGCGAGAAGCTCGTCTGCGTGCGAGTGGGAGATGAAGACGTTCGCGTCGACCGAGGCAAACCAGTCTTGCATGGTCTTTTTGCCATCAATAATGTCTTTGCTCACCAGCGCGGACAAGTCCGGCTTGAGCTTTGGCCATTCTTTGGCCATGAACGCCGAACCCATGGTTGAGTGCTTCCGGAACAAGACTTCGGCGGTCCCGTTCACTTTCAGGTTGAATCCCTTGAACACAAATCTTCCTTTCAGGAGGGGGTCTGTCCTCCGTTGACCGCACAGGCCGGGGTGGGGCAATGCTGCGCAGGGCCCATTGCACGCGTGGCAAATATCCTCGTGATAGCTTGCCGTGCGGAGCCAGCTGTACGCAACACCTGGCTTACTCTGGGTTCAATCGACTTCAGAAAGAGAAGGGTTTTGCCGAAATTGTTGTATGGGACGCACCTCGGCGTGTGGTTGGCATTGGGGAAACATGCATGACATCAGCTATCACACCGTTCTTGCCCTCGTTCCTGTTGTTCCAGCAGGAGGGGCACTTGATTCAGAGCATGCTGACAGCCGGTCTGACGGCGGCGCTCACAGCGGACGTTCGCCACAAGGGTCAGGCCTACGTTGCYATGTTCAACCTGGCGACCGGACTCGAACGGCTCTTCAAGGTGGTCATCATGCCGAACACATGTTTCGCCACGCATCGGTGGCGCCAACCGTCGAGCAACTGAGGGTGTATCGTCACAGCCTCCGCAAACTGTACGACGCCTGCGAAGAGATTGGCGGGCATCACGATCAAAGCATCCCGGCCCCCGACCCGGACGTCCCTGGATGCGTTGAATACGGTCTTGCTCACCGCGCTCGATGACTTCGCCCAGGGTGCCCGGTATCACAATCTCGACAAGCTCGGCGGCCAGGGCAGAAGCCGTGACCCCCTCTCCAGTTGGGGCGAGCTGCTGCAACTCGATCTAGCCGAGGTACCCCCAGCCAGGCGCGCATTCGCACTGAGGCGTCCGTGGTGGCTGGCGCCAGTTGCCGCTCAACACGCAGACGCGCATCCGGCGCGTGCAGGCACGCTTCGGCTTGCCAAATAGCGCTGCCCGCGACGCGGACTGAGGCGGCCGGTGCGCATTGAGGTGTGCGAGGGAGACCCATTCGGGTGAGGAATCCGGACCTGATGATGACTACCATCTCAAGTCCGTACCGGATGTGCCGATACGGGTTAATCCCCACCGAAGTCGAGCACCCCCATGGAAGGACGTCACATCACCCCGCATTGGCTGGTTGCATGGTTTGGCAAGGGAGGACCCTGGTCGGTTGACCTGACCGACAGCGCCGTTGAATGGACGACCCGGGACGGGTCCGGGTCGCAGTCGCTGGCGTCGTCCGTCCGTGCGCACACGGTGGAGCACCGCTTTTTTTCCACGCTCACCCTCTCGGTCAACGGCAGCTCACGTGCGTTTACCGGTGCAAGGAAAAAAGAGGCGAGCGCGTTCCTGTTGGCATTCGGCAACGCCCAGCAATCTGCGACGGCGAAGGCCGCCACAGCTCATGCCCTTGATGCGGTATCGAAGCCGTTGCTGGCGGGATGGGCTGCAGCCAACGCCGTGATGCAGGCGGCGCGTTTCCTTGCCTGGCGCGAGCGGGACGCGTTGTTCCGGGCGGTCCGTGATCTGCGCCCCGTCCTTTTGTCGGCCGGCGCTGCCATCAAGGACGCTGGTGCGCACGGCGTCGAGGTTCCGGAAGCCGTGATGTTCGCGCATGACGACCTGTTCCGGTTGTCGGCGGGATTTGAGGGTCTCGTGAAGAAGAAAAACGAGGACTTTGTCGAAGCGGAGCGCGCCCGCTGGGAGACTTTTTTCAAGGTGTGCGAGGCGTCGGCCATGACCGATGAGCAGGTCACGGCCATCCTCACCGAAGAAGAGCGCACGCTGCTCGTTGCGGCCGCCGGCTCGGGGAAAACCTCCACCGTGGTCGCCAAGGTGGCTTATCTTCTGGCGAGCGGGATTGCCGAGCCGGAGGAGATTCTGTGCCTTGCGTTCAACAAGGCAGCTGCCAAGGAAATGGAACGACGCATTGCGGCGCGCCTGAAGCATCTTGTGACTTGTGAAGACGCGCTTCCCGAAGGTGCACGTGAGCGCCTTGCAGCTCTCGGTGACTGTACGGTCACCAGCAAGACCTTCCATTCGTTTGGCCTTGGCGTGCTCATTCGGGCCGAGGGCCGCAGGCCTTCACCCAAGAGCAAGCGGCAAGAATCCGATTTCAGGCTGGCGCTCGACGGTTTGATGCGTAAGGCCGAGTTCGCACGGCAATGGTGGCAACTCCAATTGGTGATGGGGCACCAGAACCCGCCAGACTCGCAGTTCAAGACCGAGGCGGACTACCAGGCGTACTTGCGCACCGTCGCCAAGGGCCGGTTGCAGGCTGACGGCATCAAGACCCTCGGTACGCCAAGGCCCGTCCGCTCGCTGCAGGAAGCGGCCATCTCCAACTGGCTTTACGTCATGGGGGTCAAGTTTGACTACGAAGAGCCTTTTGCAGAAGGCGCTGCCATTTTGTGCCCGGGGCGGACATGGCTGCCGGACTTCAACTACCGCGTCAGCGACGGGGGGCATCCTGTTCGCATCGTCCACGAGCATTTCGGGGTCAATGCCAAGGGAGAGGCGCCGGCCTTCTTCGATGCCCCGGAACGTTATTCCCGGGAGGCGAAAGACAAGCAGGCCGTTCTTGGCGGGATCGACGCCCGCCATTTCTGGACCACCAGCGCGGACTGGACGGACGGCACCTTGTTCGAAAAACTCGAAGGTGCCCTTCGCAGCGCGGGCGTCGCAATTGAGCCCCGTTCGACCGAGGTCATACGCAAGCAGCTGGACCATATTGGCATCGAAGTCAAAGACGACCTGGTCGAAGCGGCGGTCAAACAAATCCGGGGCAACGGCTTTACGCACAACGAAGTGCTGGGCCGGGCGCGCCGCATGCCTGATGGCGTGCGTGCCGTGTTGTTTGCCGAAACATGCTGGACCATCGCCGAAGCGGTCAACGACATCATCAAGGCGCGGACGGGTGTCGACTTTGAAGACATGATTCGCCGTGCGCTCAATCACCTGGGTGACCATGCGGGCAAGTTGCCCTACAGCCGGGTCATTGTTGACGAGTTCCAGGACACGGCGCCGGGCCGGGGCGAGATGGTGCGCCGCGTGCTTGCCGGCCCCAAGGCGCCGCGTCTGCTGGCTGTCGGGGATGACTGGCAGGCCATCAACCGCTTCTCGGGGTCGGACTTGCGCTTCTTCACGCGATTTGCCCACTCGTTCGGCTTACTGGAAGAGGCGTACGCCGAGTGCAGGCTGGAGAAAACCTTCCGCACCAACCAGGGCATTGCCGACATCGCTGGCCGGTTTGTGCTGGCCAACGACACGCAGATGAAAAAGACCGTCGTCGCCGACGACCAGCGCAGGGACGGTATCCTCGACATCCAGCCGTTCAAGGGCGTCGATGACATGCGGGAGATTATCGACACCGTGCTTGATGGATGGGTCGCCGCGCACACGGGTCCGGACAAGCCCCGGGTGTTCATCCTTTCCCGGTATGGCCTGGACCACACCCAGGGGTTCAACAAGGAGGCCATGGCCGAGCTCGACGCCGCATGGGCCGACCGCATTGACCCGCCAGTCGGTTTCCGCTCGATGTTCTCGACCATGCACAGTTCCAAGGGCATGCAGGCGGACTACGTCCTGCTCGTTGGCCTGTACAGCATCGGTCACCACTACGGCTGTTTTCCATCGGAGCGATACCAGGATCCCCTCGGGGACATGTTCCTGCCCGCCCGGGAAGCGGTCGAAGACGCTGAAGACCGTCGGCTTCTGTACGTCGCGCTGACCCGGGCCAAACACCGGGTGGCGATGCTTGTCCAGGAGAAGCACCCGTCCCGCTATGTTCCCGAACTGATGAAGGCCTGGCGCGGGGGTGAAGTCCGGGTCAACGGTGGGACTTTTTCCCTGTGCAAGGACTGCGGTGAGGTCATGCTGGTGCGAAGGGCGCGCGATGACAACGGGATGTCCTTCCTTGGCTGCGGCAATTACTGGCGACACGCCTCAATGGCCGCCAACGCATCCGCCGCATGAGGTGAGGACGGTTCGCGTGGGATCCAGGCCGGTGACTGTGGAGGGCAGGGCAGCGGTCGCAACCGGTGAGATGAGACACGGGCAGGCTGTGGGTCACCGGCATGAGTGTCGGGCGCGGATTCAAACCAGATGAAACACGGGGGGCTTCATGACCGAGACACAGCAGGTTCTTCGCAAGCTCGCGGACGCGTCCGTCTACGATCCGGACCTCAACCCGACCGATACCGACCTTGCCGTTGGCCGGCTTGAGCGTCGGCTTGCGCCCGTTTTTCTGGCCAGCATCTCATTGCTGGCGTGCCTGTTTGTTGTCCGGACAGGTTCGTTGGAAGCGCTCGGAACGAAGGTAGATTTCGTCGCAGTCCTCGCGGGTGCGGTCGCGATCATGTCCGGTCTGGGGAACATGCTTGCAGACGTCATTGTCCGGCGAGTCCGCAGGCGCTTTCGTGCCGACGACGAGTTCCACCACTCCTTCGCCCGCGCGATCCATCGTGACCCCCAGGTCGAAGCGCTGGCGGTCCACAGCGACGGTGTGCTGGAAGACATGGAAGACCAGGTCGAGGCGCGTTTGACTGGTGCGTCCACGCGCCTGAGCACCGTCATCGGTGACCGCTCCTCCATCATCACGACCGGCGTGGCGCTGCTTGCCACCTACAAGGTCGCCACGGACCTGAAGTGGGTGCCTGCCGGCTCGGCCTATTCGCTGTTTTATCTCGTCGTCGGCGCCTTCATCGTGCTCACGCCGGCCATGCTGGGCAGCGTTGCCGAACGGCTGGTGTACCAAAAAGGGCTTCTTGCCTCGGCCAGAAAGCGCAAGGCGCGCGCGCTTCTGGAAGGAGGCCGCCCGGCGGATTCAGACCTCGCTTCCGCGTCGACGTCGCTACCGGCGGCTACCAATGACAGCGACGGGGCGCCGGTTCCCGCCTTGCCCGACACGGGGCAGCCGAATATCGTCGGGCACCAGGTGGGAACAGACATCCGGTAGCCGCGTGGCGGCACCGAACAACGGCCCGGTGACGGGCTTAACAGGGGGGAGCCCATGGCAAGACGGACATTTTTCTCGTTCCACTACCAGCCAGACGTCTGGCGGGCGTGGAACGTGCGCAACTGCTGGGTGGTCCGACCCGACGACCAGCAGAGCAACGGGTTCTTTGACAGCAGTGTGTTTGAGAGCTTCAAGAGAACCGGCGACGAGCAGCTGAAAACGTTCCTCCGAAACGGTCTGGACAACACCTCGGTCACCTGCGTCCTTGCAGGGACCTCAACCTGGCAGCGCCGGTGGGTGCGCTACGAGATTGCCCAGAGCATACTCAAACGCAACGGTCTGCTCACGGTCGACATCCATGGCGTCAAAAACCAGCAGGGCCAACTCGCGCTCCCCGGTTTCGACCCGCTCGCGCAGATGGGTGTTTACCGGGCAACCAACGGCATTTACCTTGCCGAATGGTCAGGCGAAAAATGGGTGGCCTACCAAGACTACACCAAGCCTGTTGCCAAGTCGGTGCTGTGGTTTCCGGCGCCGAAGACCACGGACGTCGTGCAGTTTTCCCGCCACACGATGCGGTACGACTTCGCTGCCCAGAACGGGCGGGACAACATCGATGGCTGGATTGAACTGGCGGCCGGCAACGCCGGCCGCTGATGTCAAGGTTAGCGCTCAAGCTCCTCGAGAATGGACTCCAGGAGCGTAAATCGCTCACTGTCACCAGGCACCGCATTGGCATAGAGCCAGTCGAGCGCGGGAAACTCCTGGACACCCTTGCTTGCACATTCCTGCAACTTCGCGATCGACATTGGGAGAAGATGTTTTTGCGGAACACGATAGGCGACCCGCAGGGGCTCGTCTGCGCTGTCGCTGGCAACCACTACGTGTGAATCAGCCGCCACCCTGCTCTGGAGCCGTCGCTTATCAGGCTTGCGCTGGAGGACGCTCGACGTCATCAGCTCGTGGTAGATCCACGGAGACTCTGTGGCCACCTTGCCAAGGTCCGGTGCATCGGCGTCCTCGATGCTGATGGACTTTGGGGTGTCGAGGAAGATGAGGCACTCGCAGCTGTCCATGGCGGCCGACAGCGATGTTGCCAGCATCATGTGAACGTGGCTCGTTGAATAATTGCGCTTGTCGTAGCTGAAGAGCGTCTTCTTGTCGTCCGTCCAGCAATATTTCCGGTCGACACGGGATTGCAGATCCTTCTGGTCTCCCCAAATCAGCGAATCGACGAAGGGAAGCAGACCGAGCTCTTCCCACAGAAAACCCGCGAGCCCGAGCGCTTTGTTCTCGTCGGCGTGGGCGTGCGAAATGAAGACATGTGCGTTGGTCTTCTGGAACCACTTGCCCTTGATGGCATCGCCGTCGAGCACCCCCTTGGTGATGAAGTCATCAAGTGACCGGGATGACGCGGGCCACGTTTTTTCCAGAATCTTGCGGCCGTCGGCGACGTACGTGGAAAACGCGTTGGCCGTGGCCATTTCGAGCTTGAAACCGTTGAGCATCGGTCACGTCCCTGTCAGTCAGGTGGAATGGGTTCCGCCTTTGGAGGTAGCGTATCTTTACGTGCAACTCTAGCCATCCGCGACACATTCATCCACCCCCAAATGAGCATGCGGTTCGTGTGGTCCCTCACTGGCCGCCGTCTGCGACAGGTCGCGCGATGCAGAAATCGGGCTCAGGCAGCATCGTGAACATCTCCTCGACCTACGGC
>NZ_JBFUIT010000220.1:0-7013 GCF_056401735.1 Luteibacter sp. P4_D7_3 | reverse complement strand
TGCTTTTCGCGCTGTCAACCCCTATCAATCGATAGATAGTCTCTAGGACACCGCCATGAGTTCCCCAGACACCCGCCAGTCCATCCTCGCTGTTGCCCGGAAAATGGTGCAGTCGCGCGGTTACTCCGCCCTGAGCTTCCGTGATGTCGCGGCGTCGGTGGGCGTGAAGAGCGCGAGCGTGCACTACCACTTCCCGACCAAGGGGGCGTTGGGCTCCGAACTGGCCCGGGGCTATACGGACGAGATGGCGGCCTACCTTGCCGATGTGCTCGGGGAGACAGCGGACGCCGCGGCTTTCATGACGAAGTACGTCGGYGTGTTCCGCGCCGCGCTCGTGAACGAGAACCGCATGTGCATGTGTGGTGTCCTGGCGGCCGAGCGCGACGAACTTCCCGCCGAGGTGCAGGCGGAAGTGGAGCGCTTCGCCGAGGTCAACGTGGAGTGGCTGGGGAAAGCCCTCGAGCGAGACGAACCGCGTGTTCCGCTGGCACAAAGGCAGGCTAGGGCGCTGGCGATTTTTGCTGCGGTGGAAGGGGCGCAGTTGATTGCGCGCAGCCGGAGTGATGTTGCGGTTTACGACCAGGCCATCGGGGCGATGCGGACGGCTGGGTTGATTCCGTGAGGGCGGGGTCGATCAGAGGAACTGAGGTTAGGGCATGATGGCGCGGGGAAACATTTAGGGGAAGGGCATGGAACCGAATCCGTCAGGACTGTCGGAAGAGCGCGTAAGGCTTCGTCATCTCGACCGTTTGACCATGATGTCCGATGGCGTGTTTGCCATTGCACTGACGCTTTCCGCCGTGGAACTTCATCCCGAAATGGAAGCCGGGAAGACCCTGTTCCAGGTATGGGCCATGCCTTTGGCCGTCTATTTCATGAGCTTCCTGATCATCGCCGCCGTGTGGGTCGCCCACCGCCGCAACCTGGCGCACCTGCATTCGGTTGACGCGCCGACCACCTGGCTCAACCTTCTGCTGCTCAGCATGATCGGCTTGCTGCCCGTGGTTGTACGGTTCTTCCTCGTGAATATGGACACGACCTCGCGCGCCGGCATGGTCGCTTATGCGATGGTGTTGTCGGCGACGTATTTCGCCCTCGCGCTGACATGGGGGTATCCCGCGCTGATAGCGAATCACACGCCAAGCGTATCGCGTCGGCGTGCATGGGCATGGCTTGCCGAATACGTATTTGTCGCACTGCTATTCGCCGCGCTCGCGATTTACGCCATCGGCATGACGTGGCTCGCATGGCCCGTCGGCGTGGTGGCGGTATGCCTTCGCGTCACATCCTTACGATTGGGTCGCTCTGCGAGATCGTGCTGACTCACGTCGAGGCGTGAGCGCTACCGTTCTCACCACACGAAACTGGTGAGGATGGTATCGGCATCGATGGATCGGGTACGCAGCGCGAAGCGACGGCCTTGGGGCAGGGCGGGTGCCAGCGAGCGCGTGAGCATCAGTTCGAGTGTGCCGGCGCGAGCATCCAACGCCACGAGATCCACGGCGTCGAAGTCGAAATACGTCCCTACGGTGGCGAAGCTGCCCTTGAAGAAGCTCTCTTTCGCCGAAAAGGCGATGGTCAGCAGCATCTCGTAGGAGACATCGCCGGCAAGCGCATGCAGCAACGCTTGCTCGGTCAGCGTGAGCACGGTCCCCTCGACGGATTCGCGCGTCTCCGCCCCAATGCGCCGTTCGATATCGATCCCGATACCGTTAATGCCCGTGGAGGCGGTTGCAACAGCCGCCGCATACGGCCCTGCATGCGTAATGCTCCCCAGCATTCCCGTCGGCCAAACCGGCTGCCGCGATTCTCCCACCCCAATCTGCCCGTCCTGATGGCGATGCGCCCCCAAGACTCCAGCCACCGCATCCCTCGCAGCCAACCTCCCCATGAAAAACTCAGCCTGCCGTTTCTTCACACTCCGCCCGATGCTGTCGGACATATCGATGCGATGCTGTGCGAAGGCAGCGACATCGAACGCGTCAACCTCATAGGTGAGGAGAATCGCCGGCGGCACGCGCGCATCGGTCCAGCCCAGCTCGAAGGGACGGATGCCGATCACGCCCGACACTCGCCGTTCCGCGGAAAGCGGAAGGTGGGCTGAGGTCGCAGGGTTCGGGTCGACAGGGCTCATGGCGTAACGGGCTTCTCCTCCAGAAGCAGGCTCGTGCGCGGATTCGACAGGACTATACCAAGCTCGCGGAACCGCTCCAGGATCCGCCGGTTCAGTTCGCGCTGGACACCCCAGCGACCCTTGTCGGTGCAGCTGATCTGTCCGGCCAGGGTGAACATGCCCCCGTCTACCGCATCCACACCCCAAACCTCCATATCGGCAAGGATCTGCGGCGCAAAGGCAGGATCGGCAAGCAGGCTCGCGCCGATGGCCTTGAGCTCGTCGATCGCTCGTGTCACATCGGTTTCGTAAACGACGCTGACGCGCATGGCCGCGTTGCCCAGGCCGCGGTTGCTGTTGTTCACCGTCGTCACCGAACTGAAGGGAACGATATAGAGCGAACCATCGCCGCCGCGCAGGCGCACCGTGCGTATCGAAAGATATTCCACCGTGCCGGATACATCGCCGACCGTGACCGTGTCGCCGACCTGCATCGCGTTCTCCATCAGCAGGAAAATGCCCGTGATGAAGTCCTGCACCAGCTTCTGGGAGCCGAAGCCAAGCGCGACGCCGATGATGCTGGCGCCCGCCAGCAAGGGCGTGGTGTTGACGCCGATCTGGTTGAGTACGGTCAAGCCGACAATGAGGACGATGGCGATCAGCAGGCAGGTGCGGAGCATCGGTAACAGGGTGCGAAGGCGCGCGGCGCGCACGAAGTCGCCCGCGTCCTTCCAGCGCGAGAGTCGCCGATCGACACTCGCGTTGGCGGCCTCCCATACCAACACGGCGATGGTCGCGGCAACCAGGATGGTGATGAGTGCGGAGGCCAGGCTGCGTCCGATCGTTCCGCCGGAGAACCAGTCCAGTGCGTCCACACCCCAGGCCTGCAACAGGGCGATGATGGAACATACCGTCAGGATCGCGGTGACGACAGCGCGCACGAGCGGGTAGTAGCGCTGGGCGCGCATCCGGCCAGCGGCACGCTCTGCAACGCTGTCGCTGTCATTTTGGCCAGCAGGCTGGAACAGACGGCTCACGCCGCCGAGCACCAGGACCGCGACGATACGCGCGACCACCAGGACGGCCGCCGTGACGCCGACAAAGTGCAGTAGTTTGGGAAAGCCGTCTTCGACCCCGAGTGCCCACACGAACCATGCGCCAAGTACGACCACGGCCGCGACGACCGCCCATACCTCCGCCAGCCAATGCCTCACGGTAGCGAGCGTTCCCACCGCGTCCGGTGGGCCCGCGATAGCGGCCGCCACGGGCCGCCGGACCTTGAGGAGGAGGACGACGAAGAGAACGTGGATCACGAGCGACACGGCCTTGATCAAGGCGAGCCGCTGCTCGTCGGAGGCGCCCAGTTCCTGCAGGGCGTTGGCCAGCGCGAACCCGGCCGTGCCGACGATCAGGATGCTGCGTGACCAGACGAGAACGCTCCGCGCCGTGCGCTCGCCGACCCTGATGAGCCTCAGGCCGTGACCCACGGGCGAGACGAGCAGCCGCAGCACGCACATACCGATGCGCGCGGTGACGTAACCATCGACAAAGCCGCTGGTGATGTCGGCCACCTGCGGGTTGTCAGTCATCCAGCGCAGCAAGAGCCCGGCGAAGAGGAAGAACACAGCGACCGGAAGAAGATCGAGCAGCAGCGTCGCCAGCGCGAACGGCAGGTGGCGTAGCGTGCGCCAGTGGTTGGTGTGATTGGGCGCTTCGGCAGCGGGCGCGGGTTGGTCGGCTTCGTCCGCGTGCGCGGTGAGTCCGCGCCGCGGCCGTGCGAGGAGGCGAAGCATGCCCCATTCGGCGGCGAGACCGACACCGAACGCGATCACGAGCACGAGCAGCAGATGTCCGACCAGCTCGCGTTGATCGCCCCTCGCAAGGTTGTTCGTCGTCTGCCGGGCGACAGCGGGAAGCTCGCCGACGACATGGCGAAGCTGCGCCAGCTGCCCGCCCAACCCATCTTCCCACTGGCCGATGTGGCGAAGCATTCGGGCGATGAGGCCGTCCTGCTGCAAGGGGATGGCTGCTGAAGTGGCTGCGGTAGTGGCCGGGGGCGGAACAGCGACGCGAGCAGGCGTGGGGTGAGCGGCAGTCGATGAGGCGGGCGCCGGGGCGCCAGCCGCTATCGCTTGTAGTGTGCGGATCGCTTCGGCGCGCTTGTGTGCATCCTGCAGGACATCGGCGGCCCGCTGTGCATCGGCCGGGGAAAGGGTCGTGGCCGGGCTCGCCGCGTCCTGGGCGGAAAGGAGCGGGGAGGCGAGCATGGCAAACAGGAGCAAGGCCTCGGCTAGGCGAACGGCATGACGGTGCATACGATGGACCGGAGCAAGGACAATACCTTCAACCCTCGGCGATGCGCGGGGGCCCGTCAATCGAAGGTGTGTGAAGTCACCGGTGACTTCTTCCCGTCGTCCCGTAACTCAGTCCAGCCCGATCCACCGATGCTTTTCCGCCATCGACAGGGCCAGCTTCGGGCCGCGTCGCGCCACCCGCTCACGCTGTTCGCGCTCGCTGCGGATCGTCGGCCACGCGGCGAGATACGTTGCCAGTGTCTCGGCATCGCACGCGTACCGCGCGAAGGCTTCCGCCGTGGCCGACCGCAGTGCCACGGCGCCGTTGTAGCCACCGAACCCCTGGGTCGCGCAGATCGCACCACCATCGGCGTTACCCGGCGACGGCTCGGCCTGCAGGTGGAAGTGACTGGCGATCTCGGCAAGATCGGGATCGAGTCGACGCAGCGTGGGTACGCCCGGCGCCGTGCGCCCCAGGACGAACTGCAGGGCCTGCGACAAGGCTTTCAGCCCGGTCTCACCCATGGTGTGGCCATCGCCGACCGCCTTCGGTGTACCGACCACGAGTTTGGGCAGTTCCCCGGTCAGGCCTTGCCTCTGAGCCGCGCCACGCAAGCCCGCCAGCGCCGTGCCGAGATCCGTTTTCGAATTCGTGCGCGTACCCGTGGCATGAGCCGCCATGTACTGGAAGTCGCCGACGCCGTAGCCGTGACCCTGGAACGCCATGTCGAGTGCCTGGACCAGCGCGTTTTCGCCGCCGAAGCCGACACCCGCGAAGTGCGCCTTGCCACCGGCTTCGCCGCTCTGGCCCCAGCCGACGATGATGGACGTGATATCCAGCTGGTTGCGCAGGGCGAATTCGAGGGTGGTCACCAGCAGGCCCGAGCCGCCATGGCCGACCACGGTGCCGTCGGCGTCGACATCGAATGGGGCGAGCGAATCGTGCACGCTGCGCACGTTACCGTCGGCATGCGCGGCGTTCTTGGCGGCGAGCTTGTCGCCCGTCATCAGGGCGCCGCCGCCAAAGGCTTCGAGGATGCCGTAGCGCGATTGCAACGCGGCATCCGCCGCCGTGAGTAGCACCATCTGTGGCTTATGAAAGCCGGGATAGTCGAACAGCATCTGCGGCGCGACATCGGCGAGGGCGATGAGGCTGGAGGCACAGGCACCCACCGCGGTCATCGGCGCCTGCGGCACGCGCGTGTAGCCGATATCGTCCGAGCGCAACGATTCGCGCAGCTCYGGATTCTTCAGTACCCGGCTGATGCTGTAGCTCGGCGAAAGCATGGTCGACACCAGCGCAGGGCCATGCGAGCCCAGCGAGTGCGAGAGCCGCACGGCGAAGGTGTCTTTGGGGATGCCGCCTTCGGGCAACGGCGCATCCGGCCGTAGCCATTGGGCGAGGGCATCCATGCCGCCGAACGCGGTGGCTGACGCCACGCGGAAGTCGAACGGGTTGGGCACCAGTTCCGAAAGCGGGCGCGGCAGGCCGGCCAGGGCGCCCAGGGCGCCGTAGGCAAACAGCTGCGCCTGCAACGAAGGGCTGAGCAAGGCGTCGTCCTGGAAAAGCCCGTGCATGTCTTTGAGCTTTGAGGCACGGATGTCCTCGTAGCGCAGGCCTGCCAGGCGCCGCAGGCCGACGGTTTCCAGATCGTGAGGAAGCGGCGCGGCGATGTCGGTGACCACGCGCGGGGCCAGTTCGCGCACACCGGGTACGTGCCGGATGCCGCTGTTGGCGCGCAGGGACTCGCCGTGCAGCTGCTTCAGTTCGTCCAGCGTGACCGGCTCGCCGGCGTGTTCGCCCGTTGCCCAACGCATGCCATCGACGGCGCTGGCCGCCTCCGGGTCGATATCCACCAGGCCGGCATCGAATGCCGCGAGGGGAAGGAATTCATCCGACCGGGCCACCAGGGCCTGGTAGGTTTCCGTCGAACCCACTGCCGAAAGGGTGCAGGCCGTGCCGACGGTCACAAGAACTTGGTCGCTTCTCAACATGTTTTTGGGTACGTAGTGAAACAAACGAGTCGGTTAGTATAAGCGTCAGGCGCCCCGACCGGCGGTTGCCGGCACGCCGCGTTCAGCGAGGCTGCCTGTCGAGGAAGGCCAGGACCAGCGTGGCTATCTCGTCGACCTTTTCATCCCAGGGGAAATGACCGGCGTCGACCAGGTGGACTTCGGCGTCGGGAACGTCGTGTCGATACGCTTCGCCGCCCTGGCCGATGAACGAGGGATCGTTCTTGCCCCAGACGACAAGGGTCGGCGGCTTGTGCGCACGCAGCCACGCCTGCCAGGCCGGATACGAGGCCACGTTGTTCCGATAGTCGTACAACAGCGCCGACTGGATCTCCTGCTGTCCCGGGCGTGACAGGTGCGCGAACTCGTCGGTCCATGTGTCGGGGTTGTAGCGTTCCGGATGCGAGCTGCCAAGCGTGTGACGTTGCTCCGTGGCCGCTTGCGAGACGAAGTTCGCAAAAACCTCCGGGTGGGCTTTGGGATCCTTCCAGTACTCCGCGATAAGCGCCCACTTCTTCCCGAGCCCTTCCTGGTAAACGTTGGCGTTGGAGACAATCAACGCCTGCACGCGCTCGGGATGCTTCACCATGATC
>NZ_JBFUIT010000219.1:0-7020 GCF_056401735.1 Luteibacter sp. P4_D7_3 | reverse complement strand
TCCTTCGTCTGCACAGGAGAGTCGCATCATGCATTTTCATCGTCCTTCCCTCATCCGCACGGCTATCGCCTGCGCACTGCTTTCCGTCGCCGCCGGCGCATCCGCGCAGGTGAATGGTGTGGGTCAGAAGCCGTATCTTGGCTGGAGCAGCTTCAGCCAGCAGACACTCGATGCCTCCTTCCTCACCCAGGCCAATATGATCAGGCAATCGGATGCACTGCTGGCATCGGGCCTGCAATCGCACGGGTACACCTACATCAATCTCGATTCGGGGTGGCAGGGCAGTTTCGATGTCAATGGGCGCCCCACGCCGGATCTGGCGACGTTTCCCGACATCAAGGCGATGATCGACCACATCCACGCCAATGGTCAGAAGGCGGGTATCTACTGGATCCCCGGTGTCGAACAGCCCGCCGTGCAGGCGAATGCACCGATCCTCGGCACGCCGTATCACATCACCGATATCCTCGCGGTGCCGTACCGCGCCGGCAATGCGTTCGGTGGGCCGGGGACATCGCCGTATCACTACAAGATCGACTTCTCGAAGCCGGGCGCGCAGGAGTACATGGATTCGGTGGTGGCCCTGTTCGCTTCGTGGGGCGTGGATTTCATCAAGCTCGACGGTGTGACTCCCGGCTCCTACAGCGACGACCTCAGCATCGACAATCGGGATGATGTCGCGGCGTGGTCGAAGGCTATCGCGCGAAGCGGCCGTCCGATCTGGTTGACGGTGTCGTGGCAGGTCGACAAGGACTACCAGGATGTATGGAAGACCTATGCCAACGGGCGTCGCATCGACGACGATGTGGAATGCGAAAGCCGTTGCGCCACGCTGACCAACTGGCCACGCATCGAGAAGCGCTTGCGCGATCTGCCGTCCTGGCAGGATACCTCCGGGCCGACCACGGGCTGGAATGATCTCGACTCGCTGGACATCGGCGACGGCGACTTCGATGGCCTGAGCATCGACGAGAAACGTTCGGCCATGACGATATGGGCGATGGCGAACGCGCCGCTTTACCTTGGCGGTGACCTCACACGTCTGGATGAAACCGGTAAACGTCTCGCGGGCAACGACGAGGTGATCGCCGTGGACCAGTCCGGCAAGCAGACCAGGCAGGTACTGGCGGGCGACATCAACGTATGGGTGACTGACCTCGGCAACGGCCGCTACTACGTGGCCCTTTTCAACATGAATGCGGCGACGACGGTCGCTGACTTGCCCTGGCACGTAGCTGGGTTGACGGGCGCACGTCGTTTGCGCGACCTCTGGGCCCATCAGGAACTGGGGCCTTCGTTGGGTAACCATCAGGTTGTGCTGCCGGCGCATGGAACCCAGTTGCTGCTGGTCGAGGCGCTACCGGGTCATGTCGCACCAACGCCGACAACCAGTTACGAGGCGGAGCAGGGCAGTCTGAGTGGCAATGCCGCTCCGTACGCATGCCCAGGCTGTTCGAACGGCTTCAAGGTCGGTGGGCTGGGGCTGGGCGCCGGCAACACAGTGAGCATCGATGGGGTTTACGCTCCCCGTAACGGCACGTACCTCATGCAGATCGATTCACTCACCCTCGGTCTACGTTCGTACCTCTACCAAGTGAACGACGGCCCGTTCCGTACGTTCAACTCCGGCGGARGCAGCTTCCAGCTGCCCTCGAGCAGCACCGTCTCCGTGTGTCTTCAGAAGGGGCTTAACCACATCCGCTTCGGCAACACGGCGAGCTACCCACCGGATCTGGATCGCATCGTCATCAGTGGTCGCGGTGACGCACCACTGCCGACGAGTACGACGTACGAAGCAGAAGCAGCCACGCTTGGTGGCACCGTCACCGCCGGGTTCAGCAACTATTTCTCGGGTCTGGCCAAGGCGGGAAATATTGGCGGCGGTAGCGCGAATAGCGTGACGTTTACGAACGTCACGGCTCCCTATGCGGGCGTCTATCAGCTCGAGATCGACTACGCCACGAAGGGACCTCGCTCGCTGTTCCTGTCGATCAACGGAGCGAAATCGCAGGAACTGAGCCTGGACGGCAGCAGCTTCGACGATCCCGTGGCGAAGGTGCTGGAGGTGCCGCTGCGCGCCGGAAAGAACACTATCCAGCTGGGCAATCCGAGCGGTTTTTCGCCCGACCTGGATCGCATCGTGGTGACGCCGCGGGTGTTGCCTGCCTTGCTTGGGGTTTCTACGCAGGCATGCAAGTAGGGCATACGCTGATATAAGCGGCACAGCTTTTGTAGGAGCCGATTCATCGGCGATAGCCAGTTTGCGGCTAGCACCCATCGCCGATGAATCGGCTCCTACATTGGCTATTCGCATCTACCTGGCTGTTTGCATCTACCTGGCTCTTCGCGGTTATGCAGAGACTGGAACGTCGTTTTCTTCGGCCGCCCAGGCCTTTGCATCGGCGCCTGCAAAAATTCGCAGGGGTGCCGATGGATCGGTCACGGCGTGCCAGACAGCCTCGTTGACATCTTCGACCTTCGTGATCGGCGCCGATGTGTCCGTCAGTCCAGCCATGAGCTGCTGCGCGATGCCTGCATAGGCTTCGTGGTCGAACCCGTGCATGCGTCCATTGCCCTGTCCGTTTTCCCCGAAGCGGGTATCGGGAGCACGCCCGGGCAGGACAAGGTGCGCACGAATGCCGAACCCTGCCACTTCTGCCGCAAGCGTCTCGGTGAAAGCGTTCACGGCCGCCTTGCTCGCACGGTAAGCGGAGACCAGCGGCAAGGGCTTGAGGGTGATGCTCGAGGTGACGTTGACGATGACGCCTGCCTTGCGCTGGCGGAACTGGGGCAGCACCGCCTKGGTGACCGCCATCGTCCCGAAGGTATTGGTCTCGAAGACGTCACGTACGACGTCCATGGAGAGCAGCTCGGCGGGCGCCGCGGTGCCGATGCCTGCATTGTTGACAAGCGCGTCGATCGGCCCGGCCGCCTCCACCGCGTGGCGAATGCTCGCCTCGTCAGTCACGTCCAAAGACAGGATACGCAGGCGCGCCGAGGGCGGGAGCAGGTCGTTGCGCGGCGTACGCATGGTGGCCACCACGTCCCAGTCACGTTCGAGAAAGTAGCGCGCCAACTCGAGGCCAAAGCCCGAGGAACAGCCCGTAATCAAAACCGTCTTCATCCAGGAACTCCTTCATTGCCAAGTGCAATGAGGGCACGATAGGCTTCCGTCTCGGAACTAACTACCGTCGAAGGTACGAATTCCATTAGCAGGAGTACGGATTTGGTCGACCCGCTCACCGAAGTGGTCACATTGCTCCAGCCGATCACCCGGTTCTCCAAGCAGGTGCTCGGTGGGGGTCCCTGGCGTGTCAGCCGGTCGAAGCCGGACGACCCGTTTTATTGCGTGGTGCTGCAGGGCGGATGCCGCGTCACCATCGACGACGACGATCCCATCGAACTGTCATCGGGCGATTTCATTCTTGTTCCGCTGAGCCATGCCGTGGGGATGACCAGCCTGGAGCCGCCGCCCGAAGGCGTCGAGTCGGATCCGCCCGTGTGCATGGCAAGCGGGGAATTCACAATAGGCGCGCAAGACGAACCAGCGAACGTACGAATGCTCGTCGGGCACTGCAGCTTCGCCTCGCCCGACGCCGCGTTGCTGGTCGCCTTGCTGCCCCGCGTGATCCATGTGCGCGGTGAGCATCGTTTGGCGACCCTCGTCCAGCTCGTGCGTGACGAGTCGCGCGAGCAGCGTCCCGCGCGCGAGGCGGTACTCGCCCGGCTCGTCGAATTACTGCTTATCGAGGCCTTCCGCTTGACCACCGGTACGGGCGCATCGCCGGGACTGGTTCGGGGGCTTGCCGATGCACGCCTCGCTACCGCCATCCGTCTCATGCACGAGCGACCGTCACATCCGTGGACGGTGTCGGAGCTGGCAAAGGAAGCGGCCCTCTCGCGTACCACGTTCTTCGTGCGCTTCAGTCGCGAAGTCGGCGTGACGCCCATGGACTATCTCCTGGCCTGGCGCATGGCATTGGCAAAGGATCTTCTGCGTCAGGGACAAGGGCGGATCGCCGAGATTGCGGAACGTGTTGGCTACGGTTCGGCGAGCACGTTCAGTGTCGCGTTTACGCGGCATGTGCAGCTGTCGCCCATGCAATATGTTCGGGAACATGCCCACGGCTGACCGCAGGAACTCGTTCCCGGACACGGCTGGGTGGCTATGCTAGGTTTCGCTGGCAGGGGGATTCTTCGGGGAGAGCGGTAGATGGCGATCACCAACGAGGCGGTCCGCAAGGGCCTGCAGGCGGGATTGTTCGGTTGTGTCATGACGTGCTCGGTGCCGGTTGTCCAGGCAGCGACGGCGCCGGGGTTCGATGTGGGGTCAGCGAATGTCGCCGTAGCCGACCCCTCCGTGCCCAGGCCGCCGGGAAAGGCCTGCACGGTCGAGCTGTTCAACGGTTTTACTTTCCGGGATTTTTCCAACCATCCCTATACCTATGCGCCGCCCGTGGGCTGCGGGAAGTCGTGGTCGAAAGTCGTGCTTGAAGCCGATTTCTCGGTAACGGCCGGTCGCCAGTTCGACCGTACCGCGTCGTTGTGGCTGGCGGGTGCGAATATCTATTTCGGCACGACACAGGAACCCTCGGCCACGGTGTCCCCGAGCTGGCACGTCGAGCGGGATGTGAGTGACTTCGCCAGCATGCTGGGCCAGCCACAAACCGGTCAGGCGATCCTGGGCAACATCGTCGACGGAACCTACACCGGCATCATCAGCGGCTCCGCCCGTCTCGTCTTTTACCCGGCCAACGTGTTGGCACCGAAGGTGGATGCGCCCGATGCGGTGTTCCCGCTATCGGACGGAACCGCGGGCGGCACCGTCGCACTCAATACCGGCAACGATGTGCTGTCACGCACGCTCACCTTGCCTACCAACGTGGAACGCGCCTATCTGGACGTGTTTGCCCAGGGACAGGGCGGCGACGAGTTCTGGTACTCCTGCGTCCCTGACGCGCAGGCCGATGAGGCGCAGAGTTGCGGCGGCGGTTCGTACCGTGAAGTGCAGGTTTCCATCGACGGACAGCAAGCCGGTGTGGCTCCGGTGTATCCGTGGATATTTACCGGTGGCATCGATCCCTATATGTGGCGTCCCACGCCGGGCGTACAGACGCTCAACTTCCTACCTTACCGCGTCGATCTGACACCTTTCGCCGCGCTTCTCAACGACGGAAAACCCCATGCGTTGGCGATCGGCGTCACGGGTGCCAATGGCAACTTCTCCGTCACAGGCAACCTGTTCGTTTACCTTGACCGTGGTCGGAAGGTACTGACCGGAGCGGTGACGACCAACACCTTGCAGGGCCAGGCACCTGTCGCCTCGATCGACAATCAGCTGACCGAGGCGGGCGGCGTCGTAAGCGGCTCGATCGCGACGCGTGCCTCTCGCAGTTTTCGCGTGGCCGGTTACGTGGACACCTCGCGCGGAAGGATAGCCACGGACGTGAACCAGACAGTGACCTTCCGCAACACGCAGTCCTTCGCGATCGATCCGGCGCACTACAAGCAAGGCATCGACCAGCTAGCGACAGTCGACAGCACCACGAAGACACGACAGGGACCGCTCGGCTTTACCGTGACAACGGAGGCTCACTTTGACTATCCACTGCTCGCAAGCTTCGGCTACACCTTCGACACCGCAGGCAACATAGTCACCGCACCAAGCGCGGTCACGCAGAGCTTCTCGCGCCAGTTCAGCAAGAAGCTGGGCAACCTGGTCATCTACCGCAGCGATGTCGACAACAGCATCGACACGGCCGATACACTCGCCTTCACCAATGGTGCAGTGACGGGCCACTCGGGACAGCGCAGTACCCAGCAATTCCGCGCCAGTGACAATCTGGGGAGCTGCTACGGTCGTGATGTCACCACCGCGATGGGGGTTCTTACCGCCGCGACGGATGGCGGCGGTTGCCCGCAAAGCCGTAACCGGTTGCTGTGGTTCACGCATCCGGACGGTTCGCCCGATACGTCCCGAACGGAAGATCCTGGGATCTTCTGACCTTGCCGTTAGCCGGGGGTGCGTGTCGCAGCCCCCGACTGACGGCGCCAGATCAACGGATACAAGATGGCGATCTCAAGGGTGCCAGGCGGGCGAGCGGCAGCCATGCGATGCGCTGTGTGATTGTGTAGCACCCGGGCACCGGCGTAAGTTACGCCTAACGTTACGCGTAACAACTCTCCCGAGACGGAACCGGTTCCCCCATGCCACCCACCAAGCAGGTCAGTACCGGAGCGGAGCGCCAAAAGGCGTTTCGTGACCGGATGACGCGAATGGGCATGACGATCCCCAGGATCTACATGACCGAGGGCGAGCAGGGGCTGGTGAGAGAGTTCCTGCGACATCACCGCAACGAGCGAACCGATCAGTTGATCGGTGGAATGGATTTGCAGGCCATGAGCCAGAAATGGACGACGCAGCGTTTGTTCGATGCGTTAGAAGAACACGCCCGGAACCAGCAGCATGTGTCACGCGTGTGGCTTCAGGCGACGCCGGCGTCGATCGAGCTTGCGTTGTCAAACTATGGCGACCAGCCGCTGCACCTTGTGGTGACCGAGTATGAAATACGCATGACGACGCCGCTCTGCGATCAGCGCGCGGTGCAGGATCCCTTGCGCTTCAACGAGGCCTGCCTGCGCCTGGGCCCGAACATGCCGCTGTCGAATGTGGGCCTGGTTGGCTCGCATTACATTTTGTTTGGTCAGCTGTCCGCGCATTCGCCGCTGGCAAATATCGTCGAGGAACTCGATGTCATGGGCCGGAACGTGATCGATGCGCAGGGCGAGCTTTCTCACCTGATCGGGTAGCGGAAAACGCCTCAAACCCTCTTACGTAAAGCCTTTCTGCTCGTTTGTGGCGGCAGTCGCGTGCGCGCTGCATTTTCTGCCAGTCAGGCTACTTCGCTTTCTTGTTGATGTACCGCGTTGTTGCCCCGGCATTGCGCCGGGCCCTTTTACCCATAAGGACATCCAGCCATGACCTGGCTTATTGCTATCGCAGTTGCCGTTGTCGTTCTG
>NZ_JBFUIT010000218.1:0-7061 GCF_056401735.1 Luteibacter sp. P4_D7_3 | reverse complement strand
GTTGGATAGCCCGGAGCGGCAGCGTAAGCCTTTTGCAGTTGCCAAGTCGTGCAATTTGCGACTGTTTTTTGTTTCGCCCGTCACTGACGGAACAAGTTGACCGATTTTCTCATTTCATCAGCCGCCCGATGTGCTAAGGCTGCGAAGTCTGAGCTGGCGCTAGCGTAAAGGATGGCGCGGGAAGAAGAAATCATCAGACCGGTGCCATCGGCGGTTCGTCCCTGGGTCATGACCGCCTGGATGTCACCTCCCTGGGCACCGATGCCTGGAACCAGCAAGGGCATGTCGCCGACCACCGCGCGAACCCGGCCAAGCTCTTCCGGCCAGGTTGCGCCCGTGACCAGCACACAGTTGCCGTTTTCGTTCCATTCGCGGGCGATCGTCTCGGCGACCCGGATGTAGAGCGGCTGGCCGCCGCAATCCAGGGCCTGGAAGTCCGCCCCACCGGGATTGGAGGTGCGGCAGAGCAGGATCACGCCTTTGTCCGCACGCTCCAGGAAGGGCTCGATGGAGTCCCGGCCCAGATAGGGGTTCAGCGTGACCGCGTCGGCGTCGTAGCGCTCGAATGCCTCGGCGGCGTAATGCCGGGCCGTCGAGCCGATGTCGCCGCGCTTGGCGTCCAGGATCACCGGAATGCCCGGATGCTTGTCGTGGATATGGGCGATCAGCCGTTCCAGGACGCCCTCGGCACGCTGCGCGGCGAAATGGGCGATCTGCGGCTTGAAGGCGCACACCAGGCCTGCCGTGGCATCGACGATGTCACGGCAGAAGGTAAAGATGCCTTCCTCGCCGGCGAGACCCGCGGGCAGGCGGCCCGGCTCGGGATCGAGTCCCACACAGACCAGGGAGTCATTGCGACGCCAGGCGTCCTTCAGGGCGGTCATGAAGTTCATGGGCGGCTTCGCTATGTAGGTAAGTTCGAGGCAAGGCTACTGACTGTAGGAGCCGATTCATCGGCGATCCCGCGGCAGCGGGCAAGGCTGCCGCGATCACCCATTCGCCGATGCATTCGGCTCCTACAACAGCGTGGGCCTTATCAGACCAGCTTCTTGTATTTCACACGCTTCGGACCGGCATCGTCGCCGAAGCGGCGCTTCTTGTCGGCTTCGTACTCGTTGTAGTTGCCCGGGAAGAACTCGACGTGCGAGTCGCCTTCGAACGCGATGATGTGCGTGGCGATGCGATCGAGGAACCAGCGGTCATGCGAGATGACCACCGCGCAGCCGGGGAACTCGAGCAGGGCGTCTTCCAGGGCGCGCAGCGTCTCGACGTCCAGATCGTTGGACGGCTCATCGAGCAGCAGCACGTTGCCGCCCTGCAGCAGGGTCTTGGCCATGTGCAGGCGGCCACGCTCACCACCGGACAGGCTGCCGACGATCTTCTGCTGGTCGGTACCCTTGAAGTTGAAGCGGCCGATGTAGGCGCGCGACTGGATCTCGAAGTTGCCGATCTGCAGGATGTCCGAGCCGCCCGACACTTCCTGCCAGACGTTGTTCTTCGGATCGAGGGCGTCGCGCGACTGGTCCACGTAGGCCAGCTTGACCGTATGGCCGTGCTTGACCTCGCCGGTGTCGGGCTTCTCCAGATTCATGATCATCTTCATGAGCGTGGATTTACCGGCGCCGTTGGGGCCGATGATGCCGACGATGGCGCCAGGCGGAATCTTGAACGACAGGTCCTCGATGAGAACGCGGTCGCCGAACGACTTGGTGACGTTCTTGAACTCGATCACTTCCTGGCCCAGACGCTCGCCCGGCGGGATGAAGATTTCATTCGTTTCGTTACGGCGCTGGTACTCGACCGAGTTCAGTTCCTCGAAGCGGTTGATGCGGGCCTTGCCCTTGGACTGGCGACCCTTGGCGGCCGTGCGAATCCACTCCAGCTCCTTGGCCAGCGCCTTCTGGCGCGACTTTTCCTGGTTGGCTTCCTGCTGAAGGCGTTCGCCCTTCTGCTCCAGCCACTCGGTGTAGTTGCCCTTCCAGGGAATGCCGCGGCCGCGATCGAGCTCGAGAATCCACTCGGCGGCGTTGTCGAGGAAGTAGCGGTCATGGGTGACCGCCACGACCGTACCGGGGTAGTCGTGCAGGAAGGTTTCCAGCCAGTCGACCGACTCCGCGTCCAGATGGTTGGTCGGCTCGTCGAGCAGGAGCATGTCGGGCTTGGACAGCAGCAGACGGCAAAGGGCGACGCGGCGCTTCTCACCACCGGACAGCGGGCCGACCACGGCGTCCCACGGCGGCAGGCGAAGGGCATCGGCGGCCACTTCGAGCTGGCGCTCGAGGGCATGCGCGTCGTTGGCGGCAAGGATGCCTTCGAGGGCTTCCTGCTCCTTGGCGAGCTTGTCGAAGTCGGCGCCTTCTTCCGCATAGGCGGCATAGACCTCTTCGAGGCGCTTCTGGGCGTCGAGAATCTCGGACACGCCTTCCTCGACGACTTCGCGCACCGTCTTGGTCGGATCGAGGTCGGGCTCCTGGGCAAGGTAGCCGATCTTCGTGCCCGGGTTGGCGCGTGCCTCACCCTGGAAGTCGGTGTCGACGCCGGCCATGATCCGCAGCACCGTGGACTTACCCGAGCCGTTGATGCCCAGCAGGCCGATCTTGGCGCCGGGGAAGAAGGACAGGGAGATGTCCTTGATGATCTGGCGCTTCGGGGGGACGATCTTGCTCACCCCGTTCATGGTGTAGATGTACTGCATGGTTGCTCCGTAGGCCAAGGCCGCGCCCCCGGGGCCGATGCACGCCGGGTGGGCAAACCCCGATTATAGCGGTTTCAGGGGGCGGCGAGCTGTCGCGGACCGTGAACCCCGCCGCCGCGTGGGCCGTTTCGGGCCCCGCTCATCGGTGCGTTTCCCGCCCCTTCCGGGCGCCCGCCCGCAGACCTTCGGTGCGGTGGCTCCCAGACTGGGCGGCCCTCCCCCCTCGAGCCATCTCCGCCATGGTTGCCACCTCCCGCCTCGCGGCATTACTCCTGGTTCTTCCTTTTCATCCTGCGACGGCGACGGCCGCTACCAGCATGGTCGAGCGCTTCGATGCCGCCGTGGCGCGCCTGCCCCCCGAGGACGCGCCAGCGGATGACGGTCCCGCCCGAGCCAGGCGATCCGCAGCCGATGTCGTCATCGAGCGGCGCCTGAATATCGAGGTGGACTTCCCCGGTGACGTCCACGGCGCGATGTACGGCGGTTTTCTCCATGGCGAGGCTGCTGTGTTTACGCGATCGGGTCATCACCTTGATGCCACCGTCATGCGCGACGGCGATACCAGGGTCATGTCGTTCGACGAGCCTGGCGACGGTGGCGCGCAGGCCGACCCTGTGTCCGCTGGCACGGGGGCGGAGGCGATGCGTGTTCGTCGATCGGTGCGCCCGGGACACTTCGAGGATCCGGCCGCCTACAGCCTCCACTTTTACTTCTTCAAGCATGACGACCTGGCCGACAGCAACGTCCGGGTTCTGCACGCACGTTACGTGGCATGGTGGATGGCGGATATGGCCACTCACGTGCTGCCCGTGAATCGGTTCCGGGCCAGCTATGCGGAGCGCGTGCGTTGGCTTACCTCCATGCCGTATGGAGACGCCCACTCACTGGATGTTTTTGAACGTACGCTCAAGGCGATGGATCACACCTACGGGTTCGACATGGACAGAACCTATAAAAGGAAATTCGTGCTGCTCACGGCCGGGCGCCCCATGCCGGGCACGAGCGGCGTGGCTTTCGAAGGTGGCAACGAGGCGATCGCTTCCATCGCCGGTCGGACACGCATCGTCGCCCACGAGATTGGCCACATGCTCGGCGCCACGCATCTGAACGCCGAAACGCGCGGCTGGTGGGGCTGCGAGACGAACATGCTTTCGATCTCAAGCACGGTGCGCAGCGACTGCCTCGAGTACAGCGCGGCCAACCAGCGCGCCATGCGTTCTTATATGAGGCATGGCCCGGACACGCTCGCCCCACGGAAGATGGTGGACGCGCCAACGCCCAAATAAGGCTGTTCAGAGGTCACCTGCCGGAGCATCGCGAGGGTTGGCCGCAGGGTCATCAATCCTCCGACCAGCGGGTGTTGGGAAGGAAGTCTTCGCCCGTCCTGACGTAGTCGTCGATATGGCGCATGTTGGCCGAGGAGTAGCCATAGCAGTTGGAGCGTAGGAGCAGGCTGGGCGCGTACATGTTCGTCTCGCACCACCATCCACCGAAACGCACCTCGGCGGCAGCGTGTTTCGCACCCAGAAGATGCCCCAACTGGTGGGCAATCTCGGGGTACCTGCCGCTGATGGAGGCGATGCCTTCGGACCCTTTCTGCCAGGAACGCCCGTAGCGCTCGGGCTCGGGCATGCCTTTCACGATGAGCATGAACTTGTGCTTGTACGTGCGCGGGATGTGCTGCTCCCGCGCGTAGTGCTCGATGACATCCGACCAGTCGTGCAGCGATCCGGTGTATTGGTAGCGCATGTCGGTGACGCCGGGAATTCGCTGGCTGTAGAAAAGGTCGACCTTCTTGCCGGGAACGATGCGGCGCTGCAGATCGGCCAGCCACCAGGCGACATAGCCAGCATGGACGTGCTGGGAGGATATGTCGCCCATATCGTCGTGGAGCATCAGGTGAAACGTGAGGCGGTTCGGCGTGAGGTCGACATCCGCACTCCTTCGCGTACGCGATGGCGTTATCGGTGTGGCGTTCGGGGCTGCAGACGCTGCGCCGGTGGTGTTCTCGACGGGCAGGCTTTCATGTTCGATATCGGCGCTTCCCGATGTGAAACCCGTGATGTCGACGCCGGCAGGCGAGAGCGATGTGATGTCGAGGTGGTCACCGGAGCGCGTGGCGACGACCGACTCCCCATGCCACGTGGCGTCGTACATCTGCCCATGACTGCCGTCGGCGAACACGATGTCGCCGCCCAGGGCGCCGAGCACGACGAGATCGTCGTCGCGGTCGTTCGCGACCGTAGTCGTGACTGAAGTGTCGGCAATGTGGACGTGCCTGGGCAGGCCGGTCGATATCGCGGCGTCGAACAGGGCCACCGCCTGGGCGGTGTCGTCGGTCTCGATGAGAAGCTGGTTGTCGCCCCGCGAGATGGTCGCGGATTCTCCGTTCCAGTAGCCCTCGTAGGTGAGCATGGAGCTTCCGTCCGGTAGTTCGACGGCGGTGTTGAGTCGTGAGGTGACATCGAGTCGCGCTGTTGTGGCTAGTCCTGCCTGATCCGTCGCATGGAACGGAACGATGCCCTGTGGAAGGCCGCCAGCAACGCGCTCGTCGAACTGAGCTACGGAGGGCGAAGCGTCCCAGGTCGAAGCGGTCGCCGGCGCAGCGCAGAACGCCACAATGGCGAGTGTATTCAGGTGAAGGATGTGCTTCATAGGTCCGGAAGTTGGAAGGGCGGTGGCGCAGGGTAGAGCCACCGTCTCCTTCTTTTACCGACACCTACGAACGTTGCGGCGCTTTCGCCAGCAACACAGGAATGTTCCTACCTGCGCGGGATCAACGCTCTCTTTCGATCGTCTCCAGCGCTTCTTTTACGTGTCGACGGATCTCCAGATCGTTTGCGCCGGTGTAGATACGGCAGCTGTAGCGGGGAGTGATGAAGCCCATCATGTTCGTTACGCAGGGGAAGCGATCTTCGGCGTAGCGATGTGCGGCACCCAGGGTGTGGCCGAACTCGTGGGCCACGATGTGTCGGGGCCCCGTTCCGCTGGCCATCGCTACGGTGTTGTTCTGAAGGGCGACGCCATAGGTATAGTCGCCCCAGTTCGCCGCGACATCGTTGACGAAAAGCATGGTCTTGGTGATTTGTGACGGCGTCGCGCCTGCGCTGTCGAGATAGCGGTCGGCGATATTCCCGAACTTCACCAGTGAACGATCAGACGTCACGGCCTGGTGGTAGTTGAAATCGGTCACACCGGGGATGTGATCCTTGATGATCACTTTCACCGGGATGCCTGGTTTCACCGCGTGCTCCATGTCGCGGATCCACCACGCGATGTACCAGTTGTGGAACTTGGCATAGTTGGTTTCGCCGGACTGGTCATGCAGGAAGATCCAGAACTGGAGTTCCCGCGGTGCCTGCGTCTGTGGCTCTGCCGTGAGCGAGAATGCGCGCTTACTCGCCGACGGTGGGAGGGTGATCGCATCGTCCATCTCTGGCGCTGCGCTGCGGCGAATCCGTCCGGTCGATACCGTGGGCTCGAGCCGTTCGTCGGACACCGACACGCTCAGGTCGTCGCCGATGCGCGTAAACATCGCTTCAATACCATTCGACGTCCCGACATAGGTCATTGCATGGCTTCCATCGGGAAAGACCACGTCCGTATCGAGCTTTTCCTCGATGACGACCTGGTCGATCCCTTCGCCCCGTTCATCGTCGGCGGGGCGGGGGAGCGCGAACGCCTGCGGCAGGCCGGCAGCGACATAACCGTCGAAGAGTGTGGCTGAGGATGACTTGGCGAGGACGGTTGTCTGCCAACCGGCGAATGCCAATCCGATGGCCAGAGCGAGCTTGCTGGAAATGTGGGTCATGGGTGCTTCCATTCGGGAGGAGGGTGGGTGATGCCCGGAATAAACCCTACGGATCCTTGCGGGCGGGTGCTGTAGGCATCGGCTGGCTTGCAAGTCAGCGGAGACCTGGGACCTGGCTCTTCGGCCGCAGCGCCCGCGCTTTGCCCCACAGGTGCGAGGGGAATGCCCTTGCGAACGTCCATCCTCCGGGCAGCACAACACGCAAGAGGACATCGCGATGGACGGGCGTGCCCATGGACGACGCACCGCGCACGGCTGGGGAAGGCTGGACACGACGCTCGCCGAACTCGCGAAAGCGCGCGGAAGCCTTGGCGTGTTCGCCTACGAGTTCCTCTGCTTTGGCATGAAGCAGGCCTGGGCCTGCCTCTTCGGCGGTTGCATGGTGGCGCTGTTGCTGCTTTCGGGCCTTTACTGGCCGAAAGGCGCCCCGATCGCCCTGTACGACGCGCTCCCCGCTGTGGGCCGGGATGGTGCTCGCCGGCGCCATCTACCTGAACTTCTTCACCCACCACGGGGGTGCATGGCCGTGCGCCCGGGTATGGCGCCCGAGCGGGT
>NZ_JBFUIT010000217.1:0-7113 GCF_056401735.1 Luteibacter sp. P4_D7_3 | reverse complement strand
GGATAACGTCAAGGAAATCCACGGCGCCGACGGTGTGATCGGCTACCACGTCGTCGATCCGGTCGACGGTGTGGCCGAGCGTTGGCAGGAGGTCGAAGGACCCGAGGGGAGGGTGCGCAGCGGCCGTACCCGCATCACGCAGACGACCAGTGGCAAGCCGGCGCGTACTGACACGCTGGATGCCGATGGCAACGTGTGTCTTTCGCAGCACGCGAGTTATGACGGCCTCGATCGACTGGTAAGCGATGTCGTCGTGGCGCCGGGTGAGCCCGACCGCGTCTCGCACTACCGCTACGACGACTTCGACCGGCTCATCGAAACCATTCGGCCGGACGGTGCGGTCATCACGACGGACTATGCCGCCTATACCGGTGACGCTCTCGCCGTCGCCATATGGATTCAGCATGCCTCCCTGGGGCCGGAAGCCATCCTGCTGGGCGAGCAGGCCTACGACGGACTGGCACGCCGCACCTCGCTCCTCGCGGGACCAAGGAAGACGACGTATCACTTCGAAGGGCCTGTCTCGGCGAAGCCGGACAGCATGACGCTGCCCTCCGGTGAGACGGTGGCGTTCCGTCACCAGGCGCACCTTGGTGATGCCATGCTCGAAGCCATCGGCGCCGATGGCGTGACTGCCTTCACCTACGACACGAGGACAGGTGAGACCCTCTCGGTCACGAATGGGCTGGGTCGACACACGATCGAGTACGACGCATCGGGTCGCGTGTCCGCGGAGACATTCCAGCACGAGGGCGTGGTCGGTGAGCGAGGTTGCTCGTACCGCTACTCGCTGCGGGGTGTGCCGACAGAGTACACGGACGTCAACGGAGATCCACACAGGCTTATCTACGATGAGCTCGGACGTTTCGTCCGCATGGAAAACGGCGACATGAGTGTCGACGTGGGCTATGACGCTTTCTCCCGGGCGCATCGCACGTTAAGCCAGAGCCGTGACGGAGCCCGGTCGATGGACGTCCACGCGTCGTTCGACGAGCAGGACCGGGAGGTGAGCCGCGTGGTGACGGCACGAAGCGGAACGGATGTCGCCGTGCAATCGCTTTCACAGGCCTACACCGCGGCCGGCAAGCTCTCGACGCGCCAACTCGTTCGCGACGGCAGCGTGCGCGACGAGACATTCATTTATGATCTTCGCGATCGCCTTGCCGCGTATTCCTGTGCCGGCATGCACGGTCCCAAGGATGGTTCGGGGCATCCCCTGTCGGGTCAGGCATTCGAATACGACGCACTCGACAACGTCGTCACGCTGGTCACCACCTACCTCGACGGCTTCCCGTCGGAGACCAGGCACTTCGTATACGCCAAGGACGATGCGACCCGATTGCACGCGATCAGCATCGAGCGAGGCGGTCTCACGGTCGACGAACTTGTCTTCACTTACGACCAGGGTGGCAACCTTCTGTATGACGAGAAGGGGCGGCGCTTGCGCTACGACGCCGTTGGACGACCGGCAGGCTGGTCGCTTGAGGATGCGCATCGCGACTATCGATACGACGCATTGGGCCAGATCGGTACCATCCATGACGGGCAGGACGAGCGGCATCGCTACTATGTCGGTGGCCAGATCAGTCGCGAAGAAGGCGAGGGCACCTCGGCGACATTCCATCATGTCCAGGGTGCGATCGTGGCGCAGACCCGCACGACTGGCGGGAGCGACGATGTCATTCTTCTCGGTGGCGATTCGCAGGGTTCGATCATCGCCGAAGCGGGCGCTTCCGTCGCTGCCTTGGCATATACATCCTACGGATACCGCGACGCCACCGAAGGCTCATCCGATATCGGTTATACGGGCGAGTTGAAAGAGCGTAACGTCGATTGGTACGTGCTTGGCCATTATCGGGCGTACAACCCGACCCTGCTGCGATTCCACAGTCCTGACGCCGCGAGCCCCTTCGCTCATGGCTTGCTCAACGCGTACGCGTACTGCTCGGGCGATCCGATCAACCGCAGCGACCCCGGCGGTGAAGGCTGGTTGGACTGGTTGTTCGTCGGCATCGGTGTCATCGCTTCCGGCATAGCGATCGCGGCGTCCGGCGGCACCCTCGCACCGGCGATCGGCGCGGTGGTCTCGTTGACGGCGACGGCCAGTCAGGCAACGGCCGTGGGCCTGGTAGCCGTGGACGTCACGTCGATCGGCCTGGCCATCGGCTCCGCGGCGGCATCGGACGCGGGTAACGACGCCTTGGCCGGCAAGCTTGGGCTGGCATCCATGGTGCTGGGTCTGGGCGGTCTAGGTGCCACGGTCGGACCCACGTTGGCCACCCAGGCCATCAAGGGAGGCAAGACGTTTCTCGCCGCCACAAAGTATGTGCGACCGCCTGCGATCAGGTCGCCCCTGGCCTTGAAGGCGCCCAGACTGCGCGGCGGTGGTGATGTGACCGACCTCAGTCGATTCACGATTTCCCGTCCGCGACCGATGCCGTCCGACGATGCCTTGCGTGCCATGAACGGCTTCGAGCGCGTGAACACCGCCACTCGCGACGTGGGCATGCGAAGGCACATGATCAGTCGCGGGTTTATCTCGCCGCAACTTCTGGCCCGGTTTCCTGAAGGCATCGACCTGACGAGTCGCAGTTCGGTGATGGGTGCGCGTCATACGCTGTCGATGGCCCTGGTGGATGCGGAAGGGCTCACGCCGGGCATGCTTGCGCAGACGGGGTTCGACGCCGAAGCGCTTGCCTATCTCAATCCCTCGCTACTTTCCGGGCAACCACTGAACCTCCCCGACGACGAGCTTCGGGCACTCCTCAAGCGCCCCTACGGGCGCGTCGTCGAAGAAAGTGAACACCTTTACGCGATGTTCCTGGAAACAGGAAATCTGGGGTATCTCGCACGTTACGGACGCACGCTGCTACAGGCGCGCATCACCAATCGCTGGTCACGCTGGAATTCGCCCAGTAACTTCGTCCTGTGATCCACCCCGTGGGATGGACTCAGGAGGCCGTGCGCGCCCGGGTGACGCGGCTCGCGGTTTCCTTTCCAAGCTGGCCGGCGAGCCATGCGCCGATCTCGACAAGCTTGTCGAGCGCTACCCCTGTGTTCATACCCATGCCGTGCAGCATGTACACCACGTCTTCGCTGGCGACATTGCCGGTCGCGCCCTTGGCATAAGGACAACCGCCCGTACCGGAGACCGCGCTGTCGACCACGCGCACGCCTTCTTCCAGGCAGGACAGAATGTTGGCCAGCGCCTGCCCGTAAGTGTCATGGAAATGGACGGCGAGGGCGCTCATCGGCACCTCGCTGGCCACGGCGCGCAGCATGTTGCGTGCCTTGGCCGGCGTGCCCACGCCGATCGTGTCGCCTAGCGAGATTTCATGGCAACCGAGCTCGTGCAGGCGCCGGGCCACACGCACCACGTCGGCGACGGGCACCTCGCCCTGGTAAGGGCAGCCGAGTACGGTGGAGACGTAACCGCGCACGGCAATGCCATCGGCGCGCGCACGCTCCATGACGGGAACGAAGCGTTCGATGGACTCGTCGATGGATGCGTTGATGTTCTTGCGGTTGAATGCCTCGGAGGCGGCGGTAAAAACGGCTACTTCCGTGGCGCCTACCTCGCGAGCGCGCTCGTAACCCTGCAGGTTTGGCACCAGTACCGGATACACGACGCCGGGCGCCTTGCGAATGCCGCGAAACACCTCGGCGGCATCGGCAAGCTGCGGCACCCACTTGGGGCTGACGAAGCTGGTTGCCTCGATGGTCGCCAACCCCGTTGCCGAGAGGCGGTCGATCAGCTCGATCTTCACCGCGGCGGCGAGCATGGCCTTCTCGTTCTGCAAGCCGTCACGGGGACCGACCTCGACGATGCGTACGTGGTTCGATGCGTTCATGGACATCCCGTTCAGGCCGATTCGGCGAAGCGCACGAGGATCGCGTCGGCGTCGACGAAATCGCCCTGCGCGGCGGATATCGATTCGATGGTGCCGGCGCGCGGCGCCTTCAAGGCGAGTTCCATCTTCATCGCTTCCATCACCAGCAGTTCCTGGCCTTCCTCTACCACGTCGCCGACGGCGGCGCGGACCAGGACGATGCGTCCCGGCATCGGTGCGGCGAGATGACGGGCAGCTGCGCCTTTCGCGCCGGCCCATGCGAAGGCGGGGGCACGCTCAAAGTTCCAGCGACGACCGGCTTCGTCGTGCACGCGGATCCGAACGCCAAGCAGGCCAAGCGGTAGACGCCGTGCCTGGCCGTTGAAGCGTGCCGAAAGCACGTCACTACCCAGCCGCGCGCCAGCCACCGTGCAGGAGGCGTCGCCGCTACGAAGGTCATAGTTGCCACCATGGCCGTGCGCGTCGATCTCGTGGCGCACGTTTCCTTCCATCAGGGCGACGACGCGCTTGCCCGAATGACCGATGCGCCATGCGTCGGCACTGGCCCAGGGCGAATGCGGGTCGGCTGCGGCGCCTTGCTGCGCGAGTTCATCGGCCATCAGCACGGCGGTCGCCGCGGCGAACAGCTCGGTGCTGTCCGCGACGCTGTCACCGGTGAGGAATTCCTCAAGGTGGCGATCGAGATAGCCCGTGTCGATGCGACCCTCGACCACGGCCGGATGACGTGCAAGCCGCTCGAGAAATCCCACGTTGGATTTCGGTCCGACGATGTCGATGACGGCCAAGGCTTCGCGCAGCCGCTCAAGTGCCTGCTCGCGATTGCGGTCGTGGACGATGAGTTTGGCGATCATCGGGTCGTAGAAAATCGTTACGGTGTCGCCGGCGATCACGCCACCGTCGAGACGGACATGGCGCGACGGCGTCGGCAGGTTGAGCGACTGCAGGCGGCCGGAGCCCGGCAGGAAATTCGCTTCCGGATCTTCGGCGTAAAGGCGCACTTCGATGGCGTGGCCCTGGGCGTGAATATCCTGCTGGCCTAGCGGCAGCGGCTCACCCGCCGCCACACGCAGCTGCCACTCGACGAGGTCCAGGCCCAGGGTCTCCTCGGTGACCGGATGCTCGACCTGCAGGCGCGTATTCATCTCCATGAAGAAGAACTCGCCGTCCTGGGCCACGATGAACTCGACCGTGCCGGCGCCGACATAGTCCACTGCGCGGGCGGCGGCGACCGCTGCCGCACCCATGCGTTCGCGACGCGCTTCGTCGAGGAAGGGCGATGGCGTCTCTTCGAGTACCTTCTGGTAGCGGCGCTGCGCCGAACACTCGCGCTCGTTGAGATGGATGATGTTGCCGTGGGTGTCACCGAACACCTGGAACTCGATGTGCCGCGGATGCTCCACGTAACGCTCGAGGATGACGCGGGTGTCACCGAAAGCATTCGCCGCTTCGCGCTGGGCCGAGGCCAGTGCTTCAGCGAAGTCGGCGGCATCGCGGCAAATGCGCATGCCCTTGCCGCCGCCGCCGGACGCCGCCTTGATCATCAGGGGGAATCCCGTGCTGGCCGCTTCCTTCGCGAGCCGGTCCGGATCCTGGTCGGCACCGTGGTAGCCGGGGACCAGGGGTACCGCGTGCGTCTCCATCAGCGCCTTGGCGGCCGCCTTGGAACCCATGGCGTCGATGCTTTCCGGGCGCGGGCCGATGAAGGCGATCCCGGCCGTGGCGCAGGCACGCGCGAAATCGGTGTTTTCAGAGAGGAAGCCGTACCCGGGGTGGATCGCCTGGGCACCGGTTTTCAGGGCCACCTCGATGATCGCGTCGCCACGCAGGTAGGACTCGGCGGGGCGCGGGCCACCGATGGGCCACGCTTCGTCGGCCAGGCGTACGTGCTGGGCATCGGCGTCGGCCGTGGAATACACGGCCACGGTGCGGATGCCCAGGCGCCGGCAGGTCCGGATCACGCGGCAGGCGATCTCGCCACGGTTGGCGATCAGAATGCAGTCGAACATGCGGCTCCCGGTGGGGCGTCGAAAGGGGAAGGGAAAGGCGGGAAAACTAGCAGATTACGCGGTCGCGGCGGGTTGCGCCGCAGCATCGCGAAGGCCCCGTGATTTGCAGTCAGGCGGCCGGTCGCCTAGCCTTGAGGGCCCCCAAGGTCGCCCACACGTCCTTTCTTTACTCTTCATAGCGAGAATTTTCATGCAGATTGCCAACCGCCATGCCGTTTCCTTCCATTACACGCTGACCGACGACCAGGGCAACGTCATCGACAGCTCGGATGGCCGCGAGCCGCTGGCCTATATCCACGGCGAAGGCCACATCGTGCCGGGTCTGGAAAAGGCGCTGGAAGGTCGGTCGGTCGGCGATCAGTTCAAGGTCGACGTGAGCCCCGAGGAAGGCTACGGCGTGCGCCACGACGAGCTGGTCCAGGTGGTTCCCAAAGCCGCGTTCCAGGGCGTGGAAGACCTGCAGCCGGGCATGCAGTTCCAGGGTCGTAACGACCAGGGCAGCATCAACGTGACCGTGTCCAAGATCGAAGGCGACAACGTCACCGTCGACGGCAACCATCCGCTTGCCGGCCAGACGCTGCACTTCGCCGTCGAGATCACCGGCGTGCGCGATGCCAGCGAGGAAGAGCTCGCCCACGGCCATATCCACGGTGAGGGTGGTCACCACCACTAAGCGGCGTTTTCCGGCTGCTGGCTCGTTGTAGGAGCCGATTCATCGGCGAATGGGTGCTCGTCGCACCCTGGCCCGCTGCCGCGGGATCGCCGATGAATCGGCTCCTACATTTTTATCAATACCAGTCGAGTAGCGAGACGCCGATGCCGAGGTAGGTCGCCTTGTGGTTGTAGTCGATCAGGCTTTCGCCGTAGCCGTTGAACACCTCGAGGTAGCCGCGCAGGTTGTGAACCACCGGGAAGCTCCAGGTGCCGCGCAGCGAACCGTGGGAGCGATCGCCCGTTCGGAACGAATGGCGGGCAGTCAGCGCGAACTCGTTGGCCCCCATCTCGTGGACGACCTGAACTTCCCCGCGCCCCATGTAGTCCTGGATGTTGGGATTGTCGTCTTCCTTGCCGCCCTCGGGAATGYGCCACCACGGCCGCAGATTCACCACCCAGTTCTCCCGCTCGAAGCCGAAGTCGGCTACCACCCGGTTCCAGCTGCGTGACAGCGGATCGGCACGGCCGTTGGACTGATGGTTCAGCCCGATGTCGGCCATTCGTCCGTTCCAGCCGAAGATGTTGTAGTTGGTGTTGAACAC
>NZ_JBFUIT010000216.1:0-7123 GCF_056401735.1 Luteibacter sp. P4_D7_3 | reverse complement strand
TCACCGTACTTACCTCGGCCAGCGACACACCGGGCACGGCGAATATGGATTTCGCGATCTTCCCGCCGCGTTGGCTTGTCGCCGAGCACACGTTTCGGCCGCCGTACTTCCACCGTAACGTCGCCAGCGAATTCATGGGCCTGATCGACGGCGCCTACGACGCAAAGCAAGGCGGCTTCGTGCCCGGTGGTTCGAGCCTGCACAACTGCATGAGCGGCCATGGCCCCGACGCGGCGAGCTTCGAGAAAGCATCGAATGCGGACGTCTCGCGTCCCGACCATATCGTTGGCACCATGGCCTTCATGTTCGAAACGCGCAAGGTCATCCGTCCGACGCGACAGGCGCTCGAGTCGCCGTCGCTGCAGGGCAATTATTACGAATGCTGGCGCGGGCTGAAGAAACACTTCACGCCGCCGTCGGCCTGATCGACAAGGAATCGCATGAAACTCGCTTCATTGAAGGAGGGCGGCCGTGACGGCACGCTCATCGTCGTCAGCCGCGACCTGTCGCGCGCCGTGAAGGCTACCGGCATTGCGCCGACGCTGCAGGCTGCGCTGGACGATTGGAGCACGATCGCGCCACGCCTCAACGCGTTGTCGGAAGACCTCAACGAGGGGGGCGCGCAGGGCGCGTTCGATCTCGACATGGCCAGGCTTGCCGCGCCGCTTCCGCGCGCGTACGAGTTCGTCGACGGGAGTGCCTACCTTCCGCACGTTGAACGCGTACGTCGTGCGCGTGGCGCCGAGGTGCCGGAGTCGTTCTACGTCGATCCGCTGATGTACCAGGCGACCAGTGCCGGCTTTCTCGGGCCGCGCGATCCGGTCGTCGTCGCCAGCGAAGAGTTCGGTATCGACCTCGAGGCCGAGGTGCTCATCATCACCGACGACGTGCCGATGGGCGTGACGCCGGCGCAGGCTGCCGCTCATATCCAGCTGGTCGGACTGGTCAACGACGTTTCGCTGCGTGGCCTCATTCCGGGCGAACTCGCCAAGGGCTTCGGCTTCGTGCAGTCCAAGCCCCGTTCCGCGTTGTCGCCGGTGTTCGTCACGCCGGATGAACTGGGCGATGCCTGGATCGACGACAAGCTCCACCTGCCGATGCGCACCTGGATCAACGGCACGTGGTTCGGCGAAGCCGAGTGCGGCGTCGACATGCAGTTCGATTTCTCGCAGCTGGTGGCCCACGTCGCGAAGACGCGCCCGCTGACCGCAGGCACGCTTGTCGGCTCGGGCACCATCGCCAACCAGGACACGGGCAAGGGCGCTTCATGCCTCGCCGAGCAGCGCACGGTGGAAACCTTGCGCGACGGCAAGCCAAGCACCCCGTTCCTGTCCTTCGGCGACACGGTGAAGATCGACGTCACCGATGCCTCAGGCGCGTCGATCTTCGGCGCGATCGAACAAGTCATCGCCAAGGCATAACTGCTCTGTGTAGGAGCCGATTCATCGGCGATGGGTGCTCGCGATAACGTTGCCAGCTGCTGCGGGATCGCCGATGAATACCTCAGCGTAGCTCACCGAGGCTATTTGCTCGAGCGATTGATCCGGTGCCGGCTGCTGCTCATAGTTGCCGGAAGACGTGTGCGGTGTGACGTGGACCCCAGCGACTCAGCAACCTCTTGGCGCTTGCTGTTCCCGGCTAGGCCGAACATATGAGTTCCCTGCGAGGTTTTCGCGTTTGGCGTCGCAGGTGTAGGAAGAGAGCGGACCCTTGCCGACGAGTTCGTCAACGGCATTTGGGCGTCGGTGCATTCCCCGCAAAGGCGGAGGAAGTGGCGACGGCCTCGCAGGCGAGGGTGAGCAGGGATCCTATCGTTCGACTCCCCCTGAGCGGAGAAGAACCCCATACGGTGTGGGGCTGCTCCAGGGTGTCACTGAACTTTTACAAATGTCTTGAATCGCCGGGGTCGCAATGAGTTGGTCGCGTTAGTGATCACATGAGACTTTCGCAGCTGGCTATTTCAGCGGTGTCGTGGTCCCGGGTTTGATTGCCGCAGCGTTCATTGATGATCTTTCGCCTCTCGCGTTCTTTATCGGGAAGGGCCTGCTTCGTGAAGTCTCCGCCGACTTTTCGAGCGATTGTTGCCTACCGATACAACAGCTGCGGCTTGCATTGGTGGATTTTTGATTTGACTACCTTGTGTTTTCTCACTCGCGCAATGCGACAGGTGCGCTTGTGGAGAGCCCGTTTATACACAAGGACCATCGGATGAAATTTACACACTCAGTATTCTCGACGCTCATGTTCTCATTCGCGCCGTTGGTTGCAGCCAACGCGGCGGGGGGTAGGGTCAACCAATGCTTGTACAATTGCCCACCTCCTGTCGGCGGTATTTCCGCTCCCGTCCAAGTTGGGGTTCCTGCTGGCGGTCTTGGTACGGTGCAGATCCGCTGGACTTGGAATCAGTCGCGCCAAAAACCAGTCACCCAGTACAGCTGCCTGTGGGTAAGTGGGGCCGGCGAGAACGACGCGCATATCGTCCAGTGTGAGCATCCGCGAAACACCTATACCATCGTTGTGCCTTGGATCAACGTCGGTGCGTACACCTTCCGTGTTGCTCCCGGCAGTCCCCGTGGGCCTTACACGAAGCCGATCGCCGCCCTCCAGTCGCTTGCGCAAACCACGGTGTTTGGCGTCGCCCAATAAAAGGGTTCATCTCTGAAAGTAGGAAAGGCCTGCGTGGATTGAGTGGGCCTTTCTTCGCAGCATCCTCGAGATAGTGGCGAATGCCTACGCGAGTGCCAGAAAATGCCTGCATTCGCAGTCAGTTCGACCGACTAGCGTGTGCTGGATAGTCAGCAGGGTCAATGTATGAAATCGCTATGGTTGATTGCCGGAGCTTCAGTAGTTGCGGTGGTGATTGCGTTTGGTGGATCCGCCCGGTCAGCTGACAATGAAGCAGAGCTTGAGATTATCGAGGCTGTCGCGAGTACGACGACGGTTGTGGAGGGTAGTTCACGGATTTCGCAGTCACATCCTGAGCGGCAAGTGGAACTTGCCCGCGCCTTGTCTGATCACGGCGACAGCGCGACACAGGCGCGTCATAAAGCCCGCTGCTATTACAACTGCTCACCTCCGGTAGGCAGCGTGACAGCTTCCCCCAACGTCGTCGATGTGCCAGCCGATGCTCTCGGCTCTGTCACCATTCACTGGCGATGGGAACAATCTTCCACGCAGGAGGTGAGCCGACACGGCTGCCTCTGGGTGAGCGGCCAGAACGAAATTGAAGCGCATCAGGTCCAGTGCGAGCTTGCCAGTCATACGTATGTGACGAACGTTGGCTGGATTGGCGTCGGCAGCTATGTATTTCGTGTCGCGCCAGGAAATCCCGAAGGTCCTTATACGAAGCCAGTCGCGGGGCTTTACCAGCTGGCGCAGGCGATCGTTATCGGGGTTGGTGCAGATAGTCGTTGAAGATCCGGCGATGTTTCATTCTCGGTAGGAGCCGATTCATCGGCGATCCCGCGGCAGCGGGCAAGGTTGCCGCGAGCACCCTTCGCCGATGAATCGGCTCCTACAGGAAGCGGTCGGCGTAAACGAAAAGGCCCGCACGTTGCCGTGCGGGCCTTGTTTCATGKGGAGAGCGCCGGTGGCGCCCATCGCCGCTGAAGCGGCTTCCACATTACTTGGCGTTCATCAGCGCCTTGGTCATGTCGAGCATGCGGTTCGAGAAGCCCCACTCGTTGTCGTACCACGAGAGGACCTTGACCAGCGTGCCTTCCATCACTCGCGTCTGCGTCGAGTCGTAGATCGACGAGTGCGGGTTGTGGTTGAAGTCGATCGACACCAGCGGCTGCGTGTTGACCGCGAGGATGCCCTTCATCGAACCATTGGCGGCTTCGTTGATGACGGCATCGATCTCTTCCTTCGTCGTCGCGCGGGCGGCGGTGAAGACGAGGTCGACGACGGACACGTTGATCGTCGGCACGCGCATGGCGAAACCGTCGAGCTTGCCGTTGAGTTCCGGCAGCACCAGACCGACCGCGGCGGCGGCGCCGGTCTTGGTCGGGATCTGGCTGTGCGTGGCGCTACGGGCGCGGCGAAGATCCGAGTGGTAGACGTCGGTCAGCACCTGGTCGTTCGTGTAGGCATGGATGGTGGTCATCAGGCCATGCACGATGCCGATCTTCTCGTGGAGCACCTTGGCCAGCGGAGCCAGGCAGTTGGTGGTGCACGAGGCGTTGGAGATGACTTCGAGCTTCGAGGTGAGCTTGTCGTCGTTGACGCCCATGACGAAGGTGCCGTCCACGTCCTTGTCGCCAGGTGCCGAGATGATCACCTTCTTGGCGCCGCCGGCGATATGCGCGCTGGCCTTCGCCTTGGAGGTGAAGAAGCCGGTGGATTCCAGCACCACGTCGACGCCGTGCTCGCCCCAGGGCAGCTTGGACGGAYCGCGCTCGGCGAAGACCTTGATGCGGTCGCCGTTGACGATCAGGTCGCCGCCGTCAACCGACACGTCACCCGGGAAACGACCGTGCGCCGTGTCGTACTGGGTCAGGTGAGCATTGGTGTTGGCATCGCCGAGATCGTTGATCGCAACGATCTGGATGTCCTGGCCATTCTTCTTGGCTTCGTAAAGCGAACGCAGGATGTTGCGACCGATGCGACCGTAACCGTTGATGGCGACCTTGATGGTCATAGGGCGTGCCTCCGGATGGGATGTTCTGACTAGGTAAGGGCGGGTGGCGTAAACGTCCATGGTAACGGAACGTCGCAGGGGCCGGCTTGCTGCGCCGCCGCGATCTGTCATCCGGGTCTCAGTCCGGATGTGGCAAACTTGGCCGTTCGCCCGTCCGGAAACGTTTACAGCTCCATGAAAACGACTCATAAGCGCGCGCTAGCCGCCTTACTGGCCCTCACCGTCCCCGCCTTCGCGACCACCGTCCAGGCCTGGGGCGACATCGGCCACCGCATCGTCGCCGAACTGGCCTGGCGCCAGCTCGACCCCTCGGCCAAGGCCGAAGTGGAGCGCCTGCTCAAGGCCGACGGCTCCGATTCCCTGGCCGATGTGGCCAGCTGGCCCGACCACCTGCGTAACGATCCGGACCAGAAGGAACTGGGCAAGGCCACCGCCAAGCTGCACTACATGGACTTCCTGGACGGCAAGTGTGTCTACGTGCCGCCGGTGGATTGCAAGGACGGCCAATGTGTCGTCGGCGGCCTGGAGAAGTACGTCGCCATCCTCGGCGACCGCCACAAGTCCAATGCCGAGCGCGCCGAAGCGCTGAAGTTCGTCGTCCACTTCGTGGGTGACGTGCATCAGCCGCTGCACGCCGGCAACCGCGACGACAAGGGCGGTAACGACTACCAGGTGCAGTTCGACGGCAAGGGCTCCAACCTGCACAAGGTCTGGGACTCCAGCATGCTTTACACCCGCGACCTGCAGTGGCCGGCCTATACCGACCGCCTCGCCGCCGAAGGCCCGGTGACCCTCCCGAAGCCCATTCCTCCGCTGGACAACCCGTACGCCCAGTGGGCCGAAGAGTCCTGCCAGATCGTCGCCACGAACGGCTTCTATCCGGGCAACCACACGGTCGACGACGCCTACGTTGCCAAATACCTTCCGGTCGCCGAGACCCGCCTGCGCCTTGCAGGCAAGCGTCTCGCCGACCTGCTCAACCACACGCTGGACTAAAAAAATGACCGATATCCAGGTTCGCCGCACCAAGATCGTCGCCACCCTCGGACCCGCCACGGACGCGCCGGGCATGCTCGAGAAAATCCTTGAAGAGGGCGTGGACATCGTCCGCCTGAACCTCTCGCATGGCACCCCGGACGACCACCGTGCCCGCGCCGCCGCCGTGCGCGCGGCGGCGGAAAAGGTCGGTCGCGAGGTCGGCATCCTGGCCGACCTGCAGGGCCCGAAGATCCGCATCGAGAAGTTCGCCGACGGCCCGATCGACCTCATGGCCGGTGACAGCTTCGTGCTCGACTGCCGTCCGGACGCACCGGCTGGCACGCAGAGCCGCGTGGGCGTGAGCTACTACGACCTGCCCAAGGACGTGGTCGCCGGCGACGTGCTGTTGCTCGACGACGGCCTGATCGCGCTCTCGGTCATCGAGATCTCCGGCAGCGAAATCCGCACCCGTGTGGTCATCGGCGGTCGCCTGTCGGCACGCAAGGGCCTCAACCGCCAGGGCGGCGGCCTCAGCGTCAGCGCCTTGTCCGACAAGGATCGCAACGACATCAAGCTGGCCGCCGAGATGGGCGCGGACTTCCTCGCGGTCTCCTTCGTGCGCTGCGCCGACGACCTTCATGAAGCCCGCCGCCTGATGCGCGAGGCCGGCGGTGACGCCGCCATCGTCTCCAAGATCGAGCGTGCCGATGCCATCCCCGTGCTCGGCGAAATCATCGACGCGTCCGACGTGGTGATGGTCGCCCGCGGTGACCTCGGCGTGGAAATCGGCGACGCCGAACTGCCGGGTCTGCAGAAGAAGATCATTCGCGAATCCGTGCAGCGCAACCGCTCGGTGATCACCGCGACGCAGATGCTGCAGTCGATGGTGCGTGCGCCGATCCCGACGCGCGCCGAAGTGCTCGACGTGGCCAACGCGGTCATCGACGGGACCGATGCCGTCATGCTCTCGGAAGAGAGCGCCGCGGGTGCGCATCCGGACAAGGCCGTCGCTGCCATGCGCCGCATCTGCCTGGGTGCCGAGCGCCAGTTCGAACCGCGTGACGACCTCCGCCCGGATACCCACTCGCTGGACCGCAGCGACCAGGCCATCGCCCTCGCCGCCATGCTGCTCGCCGCCCAGGTGGGTGTGCGCGCTATCGTCGCACTGACCGAGTCGGGCGCCACCGCCCAGTGGCTGTCGCGCTACCGCTTCGCCGTGCCCATCTACGCGCTGTCCCCGTCGGACATGGCTCGCCGCCGCATGCTCATGCTGCGCGACGTGCAGCCAGTGGACTTCGAGCAGAGCAATCTCGATCCGGCACACACCGCCCGCGCCGCGCTCCAGCACCTGTTCGCGCTGGGCAAGCTGGCCAAGGGCGACCGCGTCATCCTGACCCACGGTGACCACATCGGTCGTGGCGGTGGTACCAACACGCTGAAGCTGTTGGTCGTCGGCGACGACGGCATCGCCGACAGCCTGCGCGACCTATAAACACATGTGGGAGC
>NZ_JBFUIT010000215.1:0-7134 GCF_056401735.1 Luteibacter sp. P4_D7_3 | reverse complement strand
GGTCCTCAAGGCAGGCGACACCTTCTACGAAGGCCCGAACGATATCCACACGGTCGGCCGGAACGCCAGCAAGACCGAGCCGGCCAAGTTCGTGGTGTTCCTTCTGAAGAACCAGAACGCACCGGTACTTATTCCCGTTCACTGAGGTGGTTCCACCAAGGCGGCCGGCGTTCGACTGACGTACCCTGTCACAGAGACCCAGGGAGCAACGTCTTAGTCTCTATGAATGACGCAACCGCCACGTTCACCGCGCTACGCCCGCGCCTGCAAGGCATTGCTTATCGGATGCTCGGCTCGATCTCCGAAGCCGAAGATGTCGTGCAGGATGTGTGGATCAGCTGGAACGAAGCCGACCGGGCCTCGATCGACAACGCCGAGGCCTGGCTGGTGACCACCACCACCCGGCGTTCGATCGACCGCCTGCGCGCGGCGAAGGCGCGTCGGGAGCACTATGCGGGCATCTGGTTGCCGGAGCCGGTCATGACGGAGGATTCCCGCTCGCCGGAGTCCCTGCAGGAGCTGGCCAGCGACGTCTCGATTGCCTTCCTGCTCCTGCTCGAACGCCTCACCCCCGAGGCTCGCGCAGCCTTCATCCTGCGCGAAGTCCTCGACTCGGACTATCCTGAAATCGCGCAGACCCTGGGCAAGACCGAGGCGGCATGCCGGCAGCTCGTCCATCGCGCCAAGGACCAGGTTCGCGACGAGCGCCCCCGCCAGTCGGTGACGCCAGCCACCCACCGCCATCTGATGCACCGCTTTGCCAGCGCCCTCTCCGCGGGCGACTTCCCCGCGATACGCTCCATGCTCGCGGCCGATGCCGTACTCATGGGCGACGGCGGCGGCAAGGTCAACAGCTTCCCGAAACCCATGGTCGGCGGCCAGCGCATCGCCCAACTCTTTTACGCGGCCAACCTCCGCTACAAGTACGGCCTGCGCCTGGAACTGGCGACCATCAACGGCGAGGCCTCGCTACTGCGTTTCCTCAACGGTGCCCTGGAATCGGTGCAGACCTACGTCGTCGACGGCGAGCACATCACCCAGATCCTCATACAGCGCAATCCCGACAAGCTCGAGCGCATCCTGCAAGCCCTCCACTAATCCGCCTTTTGTGGGAGCCGATTCATCGGCGATTGGGTGCTTGCATCAACCTTGCCCGCCGCCGCGGGATCGCCGATGAATCGGCTCCTACAGAAAGCAAAAAGCCCCTCGCAGAGGGGCTTTTCTCGTCAGCATGCAGCCAGCGATCAGCTGTAGCGGACTTTCTCGATCGAGTAGGTCTTCACGCCGTTGGGAGCGGTGAAATCGAACTCATCGCCTTCGCTCTTGCCGATAAGCGCGCGAGCAATGGGAGACGACACTGCGATAAGGCTCATCTTGATGTCGGCCTCGAGATCACCCACGATCTGGTAAGTCACTGCCACATCGGTATCCACATCGATCAGGTCGACGATAGCGCCGAACGCGACACGCTTACCCATCGTCAGGCGTTCGGTATCGATCACCTCGGAATTCGACAGCGCGCTTTCCAGCTCTTTAATACGGCCTTCGTTGAAACCATGCATCTCACGCGCTGCATGATACTCGGCGTTTTCCTTCAAGTCGCCATGAGCGCGAGCCTCAGCGACGGCCGCGACAATCTCCGGCCGTTTGACGCGCTTCCGGTGCTCAAGCTCGTCGCGCAGACGATCGGCACCCCTCTGGGTCATGGGAGGACGGCTGCTCATGCGTTCAGCTCCTTATGCAGTTCCTGCAGGCTGTTCACTTCGCCATTGGCATGGAAGTCGAGCGAATGCACGAGGGCACGCGCGCCTGCGACCGTCGTGGAATACGTGACGCGCTGCTGCAGCGCTTCGCGGCGGATCGAGAAGGAATCGGAGATGGCCTGCTTGCCTTCCGTGGTGTTGACGATATAGACCACTTCGCCGTTCTTGATCAGGTCGACGATATGCGGGCGGCCTTCGAGCACCTTGTTGATGCGCTCGCACGCCACGCCGTTGTCCTGCAGGAACTTCGCCGTACCCGAGGTGGCGACGACCACGTAGCCACGCTCGACGACGTCCCTGGCGATCGGCAGCAGGCGGTCCTTGTCGGCATCGCGCACGGATACGAACACCTTGCCCTTCGGCGGTGCCTTGATGCCAGCGGCCTCGTGGCCGCGCGCGAACGCGGCGCCGAACGTACGGCCCACGCCCATTACTTCACCCGTGGATTTCATCTCGGGGCCAAGGATCGGGTCGACGTTCTGGAACTTCAGGAAGGGGAAGATCGCTTCCTTCACCGAGTAGTACGACGGGATGATCTCCTTGGTCGTGCCCTGCTCGATCAGCGTGCGACCGGCCATGGCGCGCGCGGCGATCTTCGCCAGCGACATGCCGGTGGCCTTGCAGACGAAGGGCACCGTGCGCGAAGCGCGCGGGTTCACCTCGAGGATGAACACGTCGTCACCCTGGATGGCGAACTGCGTATTCATCAGGCCGACGACCTTCAGCTCACGCGCCAGCAGGGTCACCTGGCGGCGCATTTCGTCCTGCACTTCCTGCGACAGCGAGTACGGGGGCAGCGAGCACGAGGAGTCGCCCGAATGCACGCCGGCTTCCTCGATGTGCTCCATGATGCCGCCAACCAGCACGTTGCCGTCGGCGTCCGCGACGATGTCCACGTCCACTTCCACGGCATGGTCGAGGAAGCGATCGAGCAGCACCGGCGAATCGTTGGAAACCTGCACGGCATCGCGGATGTAGCGCGAGAGGTCGGCGTCGGCGTAGACGATTTCCATGGCGCGGCCACCGAGCACGTAGCTCGGGCGGACGACCAGCGGGTAGCCGATCTCGCGGGCCAGGGCCAGCGCTTCGTCGGCGTTGCGCGCRGTGCGGTTCGGCGGCTGCTTGAGGTTGAGCTTGGTGATCAGGTGCTGGAAGCGCTCACGGTCTTCGGCCAGGTCGATCGACTCGGCGTTGGTACCGATCACCGGCACGCCGGCGGCTTCGAGCGCCCGCGCCAGCTTCAGCGGGGTCTGGCCGCCGTACTGCACGATGACGCCCTTCGGCTTCTCGAGGTCGACGATTTCCAGCACGTCTTCGAGGGTCAGCGACTCGAAGTACAGGCGGTCGGAGGTGTCGTAATCGGTCGAGACGGTTTCCGGGTTGCAGTTGACCATGATGGTTTCGTAGCCATCCTCGCGCAGGGCGAGCGCTGCATGCACGCAGCAGTAGTCGAACTCGATGCCCTGGCCGATGCGGTTCGGACCACCGCCGAGCACCATGATCTTGTCACGGTTGGTCGGGTTCGCTTCGCACTCTTCCTCGTACGTGGAGTACATGTACGCGGTGGTGGTGGCGAACTCCGCGGCGCAGGAGTCGACGCGCTTGTACACCGGGCGGACGCCCAGCGTGTGACGCAGGTGGCGCAGTGCGTTCTCGTCCGTGCCGACCAGTTCGGCCATGCGTGCATCGGAGAAGCCCATGCGCTTGAGCTCGCGGATGCGCTCGGCGTTGAGCGCCGTGAGACCCTGGCGCTGCATCTCGCCTTCGGTGATGACGATGTCTTCGAACGCGGCGAGGAACCAGGGATCGATGCGCGTGAGGTCGTGCACTTCTTCCAGCGACAGGCCAGCGCGGAAGGCATCGGCGACGTGGAACACGCGATCCGGACGCGGCTCGCGCAGTTCGCGCTTGAGCGTCAGGAAGCCTTCCTCGCTGCCGATGTCCAGGCCGGTCGGATTGAGGCCGGTCTTGCCGATTTCCAGGCCGCGCAGGGCTTTCTGCAGCGACTCGTGGAAGGTGCGACCCATCGCCATGACTTCGCCCACCGACTTCATCTGGGTGGTGAGGCGTGCGTCGGCGGCCGGGAACTTCTCGAAGGCGAAGCGCGGGATCTTGGTGACGACGTAGTCGATGGACGGCTCGAACGACGCCGGCGTGAGACCACCGGTGATGTCGTTGCGCAGTTCGTCCAGCGTGTAGCCGACGGCGAGCTTGGCGGCGACCTTGGCGATCGGGAAGCCGGTGGCCTTGGAGGCCAGCGCCGAGGAACGCGACACGCGCGGGTTCATCTCGATGACGACCACGCGGCCGTCTTCGGCATTGATGCCGAACTGCACGTTGGAACCGCCGGTGTCGACGCCGATCTTGCGCAGTACCGCGATGGACGCGTTACGCAGGCGCTGGTATTCCTTGTCGGTGAGCGTCTGAGCCGGCGCGACGGTGATCGAGTCGCCGGTGTGCACGCCCATCGGATCGAAGTTCTCGATCGAGCACACGATGATGCAGTTGTCCGCCTTGTCGCGGACCACTTCCATCTCGAATTCCTTCCAGCCCAGCACCGACTCTTCGACCAGCACTTCGTGCACGGGCGAGAGCTCGAGGCCGCGGCCGACGATCTCGATGAATTCTTCCTTGTTATAGGCAATGCCGCCGCCCGAACCGCCAAGCGTGAAGCTCGGGCGGATGATGGTCGGGAAGCCGACGGTGGTCTGGATTTCCAGCGCCTGCTCCATCGAGCGCGCGACTTCCGCCTTCGGGCAGTCCAGGCCGATGTCGGCCATGGCGTGGCGGAACAGGTTGCGGTCTTCGGCCATGCGGATGGCTTCGCGCGACGCGCCGATCAGCTCGACGTTGTACTTCTCAAGCACGCCGTTGTCGGCAAGGTCGAGCGCGCAGTTGAGGCCGGTCTGGCCGCCCATCGTCGGCAGCACCGCGTCCGGGCGCTCCTTGGCAATGATGCGTTCGACCGTCTGCCAGTTGATCGGCTCGATGTAGACGGCATGCGCCGTGTCCGGGTCGGTCATGATCGTCGCCGGGTTCGAATTGACCAGGACGACGCGGTAACCCTCTTCCTTCAGCGCCTTGCAGGCCTGCGCTCCGGAGTAATCGAACTCGCAGGCCTGGCCGATGACGATCGGGCCGGCACCGATGACGAGGATGGTCTTGATGTCTGTGCGCTTGGGCATGGTTTCTCTCGCGAATCGAAGCGGATGGTTGAGTGGGGGGCTAGCTGCGCGTCAGGACGCGCGCTTGGCCTTGTGCTCTTCCATCGAGGCGATGAACGTGTCGAACAGGTAGCCGACGTCTTCGGGGCCCGGGCTGGCTTCCGGATGGCCCTGGAAGCAGAAGGCCGGCCGATCCGTCAGCGCGAAGCCCTGCAGGGAACCGTCGAACAGCGAGGTATGCGTCACGCGGACGTTCGCCGGTAGCGTCTCCGCGTCCACCGCGAAGCCGTGGTTCTGCGAGCTGATCAGCACGCGGCCGGTGTCGAGGTCCTTCACCGGATGGTTCGCGCCGTGGTGGCCGAACTTCATCTTCAGCGTCTTCGCGCCGATGGCCAGCGCGAGGATCTGGTGACCCAGGCAGATGCCGAACAACGGGATCTTCGTTTCGAGGATCTGCTTCGTCGCTTCGATCGCGTAGTCGCAGGCTGCCGGGTCGCCCGGGCCGTTGGCGAGGAAGATGCCGTCCGGGTTCATGGCGAGCACTTCCGAGGCCGGCGTCTGCGCAGGCACCACGGTGATGTCGACGCCGCGGTGGGCGAGCAGGCGCAGGATGTTCTGCTTCACGCCGTAGTCGTAGGCCACCACGCGGAATTTCTTCGGTGCGTTGAAGAAGGCCTGCTTGTCGAGGTCGTACGTGCCCTCGCTCCACTGGTAGGTCTTCGTGGTGCTGACCACCTTGGCCAGATCCATGCCGTTGAGGCCCGGGAAGGCCTTCGCCTTGGCCACGGCGGCGTCCACGTCGATGGCGTCACCGGCGACGAGGCAGCCGTTCAGCGCGCCCTTCTCCCGAAGGATGCGCGTGAGGCGGCGCGTGTCGATACCGGCGATGGCCACGACGTTGTGGCGCGCGAGGTAGTGCGGCAGCGGCTCGGTGCTGCGCCAGTTACTGGCCAGGCGCGGCACATCGCGCACGATCAGGCCCGCCGCGTGAACGCGATCGGCCTCGACGTCGACGTCGTTGGTGCCGGTGTTGCCAATATGGGGGTACGTCAGGGTGACGAGCTGGCGGGAGTAGGACGGGTCGGTCAGGATTTCCTGATAACCGGTCATGGCGGTGTTGAACACCACCTCGCCAATCGTTTCGCCTCGTGCACCGACCGAGTGGCCGTGAAAAACGCTGCCGTCTTCGAGAGCAAGCAGAGCAGGAGTACGCATGGGATGGGCCGCCTTCAGGTGCAGCAAAGCCCGCAAGCCTGCTTTAAGCGGCTCGTGGGCCTTGGGGATAAGGGATCATTGGGCGGGTATGAATGATAGGTGTGAAGGCGCGTTTTGTCCATCGGAAAACCGTGAACGGCCTCGTAGGAAAATATCGCTGGCAACCCTGCCTGACACGATACAATGATGCCCGAGGTACTTAGCCGAGATCCGCCCGCATGCTGCTCGACCCCGCCCGACTGGAGCGTCCCGACACCGACATCCGGCATGAGCCGTTTTCGTTCATGATCGCGCACGGTCAGTTACCGGACGAATCGCGCAACGATCTCGACCGCGACTTCCCCCAATACACCAGCGCCGGGTTTTTCCCGTACGACGCCAGCGACTGCGGTCCGTCCGTGAACGAGCTGGTCGCGCAGATGACGTCGCGGGCGTTTTCCTCGGCCATCGGGCGCCATCTGGGCATTCCGGGGCTGGAGGACTACCCCACCCTGGTCACCCTGTGCCGGCTGCTCAACAAGCGCCACGGCACCATCCACACCGACAGCAAGTCCAAGATCGCCACCGCGCTGATCTACCTCAACCCGATGTGGCCGGACACCAGTGACGGCTGCCTGCGCTTCCTGGCCTCCATCGACAATATCGACAACACCGTGGCGCCGGAGCTCAAGCCGCTTTATGGCGAGTTTGCCGTGTTCCGTCGCTCGGAGAACTCCTTCCACGGCCACCTGCCTTATGAAGGCGAGCGCCGGGTCATCCAGGTCGCCTGGCTGACCTCCGAGGAGGAAAAAACCCGCAAGACCAAGCGAGGCAAGTTCTCCCGAGTGTTCAAGAAAATCTTCGGCAARCTGGACCGCCAGCACGGCGCCGGCCGTGACCGCAGCGCCTCCCACCCGGACTGACCGACCGAGCGCCTGGTGGGAGGAGCCCTGTGGGAGGAGCCCTGTGGGAGGAGCCCTGTGGGAGGAGCCCTGTGGGAGGAGCCCTGTGGG
>NZ_JBFUIT010000214.1:0-7141 GCF_056401735.1 Luteibacter sp. P4_D7_3 | reverse complement strand
ACCTGGTAGCGTGTCAGCTCTACAGCGTAGTAACCCGGGCTGGCCATTTCATTCGCGCGCGGCGAATGGAAGGCGCCCGGCTCGAGATCGCCCGTGGTGGCAATGACGCGGGCGTTTTCATATTTACCCGAGCCACCGCTCAGGTGCAGGTGGGAGAAGCCGCGGATGTCACCGGTGCTCTGGAAGCCCTTGCGATAACCGTAATCACGTACGTCGGGACCAACCTTCACCATGCCGAAGGGCATGGTGGCGCCGACGAAGACCTCACCGAACCAGTCCGACCCGATGAACGGGTCGACGTCGGTGGCATGGTCGGTAGCCATGGCGGCAGGCGCCGCCAGGACCAGGGAGGCAATTGCGCCCGCGAGGGTGCGCCGTGCGATGGAGCTAAAGGTGTACATCGATGGACTTTCCTTTTTCGGCCTGCCGATCAGAACGTGTAGGTGGCCTGCACGGTGTAGTTGCGACCTGCCAGGTAGTAGAAGGTCGGATCCTTGGCCAGGCCGTTACCCTGAATGGCCGTGCGGTGGTCGAACAGGTTATTGGTCGACAATTGCAGTCTCAGGTCAGGCGTGAAGCGGTAGCCGATGTTGAAGTTGGTGTAGTTGTACGTCGGCAGCTTGGTGTTCGGGTTGTACGTCGCCCCACTGGTCTCGCCTGTGCCGGTGAAACGGGTGCCCACGTATTTGACGAGGAACGAGCCGTACAGCGGGCCCTGGTCGTAGATGAAACCGACATCGGCCGTGGACATGGGCGAATTGGAGATCTGCAAGTGCGTCGTCTTCGAATACGCGCTGTTGATACTGCCGTTCGCGGTGAAGCTGAATCCCGAATCGCCCAGGATGTGCGTCAGCTCACCCTCCACGCCTTTGTAGATCACGCCACCTTGGTTGGCGAACACGCTGATCAACGAGCCGCCCGGACCAATCGGTTCCTCGATGCTGCTCACCAGGTTGCCGAAGTCGATGTAATAGACGTCGATGTCGGCCACGGTGGTCGGTGTCTTCCAGACCACACCGGCCTGGTAGTTCGTGGTTGTCTGCGGATCGATATGGCCGGCCGGACCCTGGATAAGGTTGACCTTCGGCGCCTGGAAGCCCTTGGCCACCTGCACGTACGCCGCGAGGTTCGGTGAGAACCGGTAGTTGGCTGCCACGGACCCGAGCGTGGTGGCAAAGTGCCCGTCACCGCCGACCGGCAGGAAGTTGGACACGCCGTCGATCGTACGATCGAACACGATCTGCTTCACCCCGGGCACGATGCTCAGGTTTTCCAATGGCCGCCACTCGATCTCGAAGTAGCTCTGCGTCGTATTCGTGTGCTGGCTGGTATCGATGATGTTGGCGTTCGGTTCGCCCTTGAGAACACGCGGCGTCATCGTCGAGAGGTCGACAGTGACCTGGTCCTGCACCTGATAGGTGCGCTCGGCCCAGATACCCGCTTTCAGGGTGCTCTCGAGCCAGTCGCTGCCGACATCCTTCTCGGCCGTGAGGAAATCGCCGGCGGCGCGGTAACGGCTGTGGTTGATCGCACCGGGGACGCCGCCATTGGGCAGCAAGGCGATATTCGGCGTGTTGCCGAGCAGGTCCACACCGCCCGGACCGCTGTCACGCAGGCCGTACGTGTAGAACTTGTTGTCGATACGCCAGCTACCGTAGTCGCCATGCAGCTGGAGGTATTCGAAGTCCGCATGGCGGTCGTCGACGTTGTAATCGGCGAAGCCCTGCGAGGTCGGATCCTGATTGAGGCCGCCGAAGTCCAGACCGAGGATGTCGGTCCGCTTCTTCGGCTGCGCGGTAAAGGTGTTCCACTTCACCTTGTTGTAGTCGGCCACCAGGGTCAGGGTCGTGTTGTCGCCCAGCGGCTGCTTCACCTTGAACAGGATATTGTCCTGCTTGAAGCCCGCGTCATTGATCAGGCCATTGGATTCGACGTGGCTGTAATTCACCGACGCCTCGGTGCCGATCTTGTTGAGCACGCCCGTATTGCCGTCGCCGGCGACCTGCCAGGTAGCGCCGCTGCCGTACATCGCGGACACCTCACCTGAGGGCTTGTCGGTGGTCGGCGCCGAATACAGCGCCACGGTGCCGCCAAACGTCGCGTTTCCGAGGTTGCTTGCCGTACCGGGACCGCGATCGACCACGACCTTGKCCAGGGAGGGTCCGGGAAAGAACGCGGTGGTGGCGTGACCGAAAGCGCCCGGATCACCAAACGGAATACCGTCGAACGTCACGTCGTATTCGCCATCCTGGAAGCCACGGATGGTGCCGCTCTTACTGGAAAAGCCCGCGCCGTTAGGCGACGCATTCACTGCCGAGGGCGTGAGCTCCAGCAAGGCCAGGTAATCCGCCTTGGGTGTCGCGATCGTCTGGATGAAATTTCGGCTCAACACCGACTGCGGCTCGATCTCGAAGAGGTTGCCTTGCGTCGGTGCGAGTGCCGCCGCGCTGCCGGGCGGTGCGAGGTTCGGGTCGTCAATGCCGGCAGAAACCGACACACCCTGCAGGTCCGTCGTGCGCTTCGTGATATCCGCGTCCGTGGTTTCGGCGGCGGCGCTGATAGCGGCTGCGAGGGCAGCGAGACCTAATCCAAAACGTACAGCGTGATGCATTGCGTTGAAACTCCTGCGTGTATCGGCCGCGCGGTTGCCCGCGACGGTCAGCTCTGTTGAGCCCGAAGGGATGGGAAACGGAATGTTGGGGAGGGGTGGCGGAAAACAGTAGTGAACGCTACTGTTTACATATGACAGCGCTTTGACGGTCACGTGGCATGGCACAGGATTCGTGCAGGTATCGCGCTGCAGCACGCATGCCACTGCGAAATAAGTATCATCTGGAACCAATACGTCTTCGCTGAGAACTTACGAAGACCCACGCCGAGGTCGACCCATGAACAGCGCCACGCGTCGGAAGAAAACCGATGCGCGTCCCGCGATCCCGCTGGACACCAAGCAACAGCCGATGCAGCAGCGCTCGGTCGAAACCTTCGAGTTGATCCTCGAGGTCACATCGCGCCTGCTCGGCGAAGTGGGGGTGGAGCGACTCTCCACCAACCTGGTGTGCGCGAAGGCGGGCATATCGCCACCGGCGCTGTATCGGTACTTCCCGAACAAGTACGCCATCCTCAAGGAGCTCGGCGAGCGCCTGATGAAATGCCAGAACAAGGCCTACCGCGCCTGGCTGGAAGAGGAGAAGGCGCTCGACTACGACGGCTCGCGCGAAGCCAGCATTCGTGGCTTGCGCGACATGCAGGCAGCGATCAACGCGGCGACCCTCGCCTTTCCAGGTGCGGTATGGATCATGCGTGCGCTTCGCGCGGTCCCGACGCTAAGGCATATCCGTCTGGACTCGCACGACGACGTCGCGGAGACGAGCTACGAAGGGCTGCGCGATCGCTACCCGAGCGCCAACCCGGAAGCCTTGCGCGTGGCGATGCGCCTCTCCACCGAAGTGATGTATGCGGCCACGGAAATGGCCGTGGACAATCCGTCGATGGATGGCGACATCATCAATACCGAGGTCGCTGAAATGGTCGTCCGCTACTACGACAAGTTCGTCGAGGGCGAAGAACGCTATGCGGCGACCGTGAAGAAGCGCAAGGTCAAGCGTTGAGTTGAGACAGCAACGTCAGCGCATTGGGTACAGCCTCGCCCCGCGCCGTGTTGTCGAAAATGCACCAGGCGACCTTGCCTGCCTCTTGCGCCTGGCGCATCCGTAACGCGATGCCTTTGATGAAAGCATCGTCGTAGGCTGAGTAGTAGACCTGTGGCGACCCGTGCAGGCGGATATAGAGCATCGCCGGGTCGCCTTCGGGTGGTTCGACGCCGGCCACGGGCGACGGGTGTGCCCATACGCACGAGACGCCTGCTTCGCACAACACAGCGTCGCCTTTGGGCGTGAACCACGTGGCATGCCGTGGCTCGCAAGCTACGGGCAGTGGCGTGTGCTTTCGCAGGAGGGAGAAGAAGCTTCTCGCCGTCCTCACATCCAGCGCGAGGCCGGGCGGTAGTTGAATCAGGATGCAGCCGAGCCTCGCTCCCAGGCCGGACACCTCGGCCAGGAAGGCAAGCAGAGGCTTCTCCGCCTTTTGCAGACGCAGTTCATGGGTGATCGTCTGCGGCATCTTTACGCTGAAGCGAAAGGCTTCCGGCACGCTCGCCGCCCAACGGATATAGGTTCGTTCCTGATGCGGCCGGTAGAACGACGAATTGATCTCAACGCATGGAAAAACGCTCGCATAGCGTTCCAGGTGCGTGCCTTCCCCAGGAAAGGACCGCGCGTCCTTCGACGCGAGTGACCAACCTGCGCATCCCACCAGAAGGGGGGATGCACGACGACGCTTCCGCTCGTTCACATGAGTGCTCCCAGGTCACAACGACCTTGAAACGTAGTTTCCACGTGGACTTGTCGAGCCGCCGTTATCCTGACGCCGCCTTCTTCACGCGCTTGTTGAATGCGGCGAAAAGTACAGCACAAGGAAGATCGCGAAGGGCCACAGCCACAGCATGACTCTGGCTGTCCAGATTCGCCATTGCAACGGCTCGGGGTATTCGGCCTTGGGGAGATTCATGTTGAACATGATGTACAGAACTGCCCACGTACTACCGCTGTAGCCGAACCAGGTCGGCTTTGGCCACCGCCCCTTGTATGCAGGGTCGACATCCATGATTCTTGAAATCGCGCCACGGGCCAGAAAGGTGTACACGAAGCCATAGCCAACGGCGAGGCACCCAAGTTGTGCAGCTGACATTCCCACCTGAGAGCCCTCAAAGATTCGATCCTGACGAAAGTCCCTGACCCGGCAGCGGCATCGGCTGGACACCAACGTGCACATTGGATTCTCTCTCACCCGTCGAAAGGGTAGCAAAAAGTGAATATCCTGATACGCACCATCCTGTTCCTGACCATCCTCGCGGCACCCTCTGCGTTGCTTGCCCATGACACGGCGCATGCGACTGGCCCGTCCGCGGTCGTCGCGACGCTCTACAAGGACTTCGCCTGGGAAGCCCTGGGCGCCCCTGACGCCACGTTCGGAGCACCGCTCTCCGAGCAACCGATTGCCGTTCTCAATAAATACTTCGACGGGACGCTGGCGTCCCTGCTGGCCGACGATGCCGCGTGCGTGCAGCGCAGCCAGGGCGACGAATGCAACCTTGCCTTTAACCTGATGTTCGCTTCGCAGGACCCTTCCGCGTCGGATCTGGAGATAGAGTCGGTAGGTTCGGATCGTGTGGTTGTCTCGTTCAAGTACCCGAGCAACGGCGAAAAGATTCGCCTGGAATACGTCACGGTCCAGACGCGATCCGGCTGGCGGATAAAGGACATTATTTACCATAACCAGAACGATGAAAGCCTCGTTCAAATATTGTCGACCAAGCCATGACCAGGATTCTCGCCCTGCTGCTCTCGAACATCCGACCTCGTGCGCGCGACTTTGATGAACGGGTGAAGCTCAATCGTTGAACCGCCGCGTTCTTCGGCATCTTCGCGCCTACTCCCGTGGCACCGGATTGTCGTGAAACGTCGCACGGCAGAAAGCCGATGGCTCTCCAAGGGGCCAATCCTGGTTGACGCCATCTACCGAAAGCCAAGCTCGATTCACAGCTCACCTCAGCGGGAGCGCGGCACGAGCTCGATGGTGACACCGGCGCCTTTAACCGCCTGGAAGTCTACCGTCGCCGACGGCTCGTACGCCACGTTCAGCGTCTTCCCATCGACCCACGTCATCGTCACGGCACCCCCTGTCAGCTCGCGCGTGCTCTTATGGGAAAGCGTGACAATGTCGAAACCCTCGTCGTCGTCCCGTTGGCTGAGCTTGACCACGGTGTAGAGCGCCGCATTACCCGGCCCGCTTTGCTGGGTGGTCGCCGCATTGGYCTGGTAGTGACCGTCGGGGGACCGTGAGTGGGCCTCCCAGATGATGGCCTGGTCGGCGCTGCAAGCGGAGAGCAAGAGTGCAACTGTCAGGAGGCATCCACGCACGGCCAGCCGCACTGGCCAATAACGGATCGTCACAGAGTTCATATGGGCAGTCCATGCGCAGGGTCAGTCGGATGAAGCGTAACGTCAGTCCCGTCCGGGAACGTGTCTTTTGTAAGGCGCCCACCTGTCGGAATGATGGTGACTGGTGTGATGATCCGACCGCTGGATCGACCGAGAAAGCACGGCCCCTCCTGGGAGCCGTTACCGTCGATGGATGGCTCGAAAGCGCCACCCACTTAATGGCTGGGCACCACATCCTTCACATGTTGAATGTTGAGCACATAGGGCGTCACCGGATCGGGATCAAGCTGAAACAAGCCCGTTATGGTCGCTATGCCGTGCCGCCCCTGGCGGTTCATCTGGACGTAGAAGTGGTGAACATCCTTATGTTTCATAACCGCTTCCGTTTTGATCACCAACTCAATACCCCGGCCAGCGCATAGCCTTTCAGCGATGTTCATATGATCCTCGCCGAGGTAAACAAATCCTCGAACGCGAATCACCTGGTTGACGAACGCCCGAGGGTTCTTCAAGACGCTGCAAACGTCCGTTGGGATGGTTGTGGTCTCGACCTTTGCTGTTCCCGCCGACGCTGCAAAGGAAACGCTCAAAAGGCAGAGCCACGTGATCGAAACAGGCAGCGTCAGATGCTTCATAGCTTCCATCGTGTTCCCTGGTTATTGGTAACGTAACTAAATCACCGGCGAAAGWCCCCCATCAATCCGAAGATTAGTCCCGGTGATGTACCCGGCCAACGGGCTCACCAGGAAGGCCACCGCACGTGCGACCTCTTCCGGCTCTCCCGTTCGGCCAACGGGTACCTCGGCAAACAGCGGAAGGACCGCGCGCTCGATGGCGTCCCACGGCGCGTCCCGGTCCACCAATCCCTTTTCCGCGGCAACCTCGCGAAAGCGCGCATCGAGCGCGTCGCTGTGGATCGTACCGGGCGAAATAGCGTTCACGGTGATCCCGCTCGAAGCGACCGCCTTTGCCAACGACGAAGTCATGGCATTCATCGCCGCCTTGCAGGCGGCGTAGCCGGGAGAAGAGGCAGGCGCCATGGTTGCGGCAAGGCTAGAGATGTTGACCACCCGCCCCCATCGCCGTGCCTGCATTTGCGGCAACAGTCGGGTCGTCATGCGTACAGCAGACAACACATT
>NZ_JBFUIT010000213.1:0-7148 GCF_056401735.1 Luteibacter sp. P4_D7_3 | reverse complement strand
GCTTTGTAGAGCGACAGCAGGGACGCATGATCCTCCGCCTCGCTGGCCACGTTGCAGGTCGCGACGTGGTCGCCCACGGGCAACCAGGGAATACCACGAGTAAACCCCGCGCCTTCACGGGGAAACCAGCGCATCGGCGTGCGTTGCGGATCGCGACCGAGGCCTTTGCCGGGCTCGTTGAGCTCAAAGGGGTCACGCACCTGGCCCGGCGTGATCACCCCGTCGTGCATGCCGATCTCGTCGCCGTAATACATCGTCGGCGTGCCCCGCAGGGTCAGCAGCAACACCGCGGCGACGCGGGCCTGCAGGTCACCTACGCGCGAGGCGACGCGCGGCTTGTCATGATTGCCAAGCACCCAGTTAGGCCAGCCGCCGACGGGCAACGCCGCTTCGTAGCGCTCGACCAGGCTGGCGATAGTTCGCGCCTCCCACGCCGTCCCAATCAGCAGGAAGTTGAACGGCAGGTTCGCGCCGTCCAGGTTCTCGCCGTAATAAGCGACGATCCGGTCCAGCGGCAGGTAGAGCTCGCCGATCAAGACCCGCTCGGGAAACTCGTCGATGACATCGCGCATGGCGGTCACGATGCCGAGCACCTCCGGCAGGTCGGCCGTGTAGACGGGAAGGAACCGGTTCGCCTCCGAATCGATGCCCTCGCGATACGCCGGGTTGAGCGGGTTGTCACGGAACTGCGCGTCCTTCATGACGTGGTAGAGCACGTCCACACGGAAGCCATCGACGCCACGGCGGAGCCAGAAGCGCATGGCGTCGTACATGGCTTCGCGGACGACCGGATTGCGCCAGTTGAGGTCGGGCTGCTTGTCGAGAAAGAGGTGCAGGTAGTACTGGCCCGTGGGCGGGTCGAAGGCCCAGGCGCTGCCACCAAAATTGGACAACCAGTTGTTCGGCGGACCGCCACCGGGCGCAGGATCGCGCCAGAGATACCAGTCGCGGAAGGCGCTGTCGCGCGAACGCCGGCTTTCGCGGAACCAGGGATGTTCGTCGGAGGTATGGTTCGGCACGAAGTCGAGGATGATCTTGAGGCCCAGGGCATGGGCATCGGCAATCAGGGCATCCATGCTTTCGATATCGCCGAAAAGCGGGTCGATGCCGCGATAATCGCTGACGTCGTAGCCGAAATCGGCCATCGGTGAGGGAAAGATCGGCGATATCCAAAGCGCACGGACGCCCAGGCCCGCCAGGTAACCGAGTTTGGCGCGGATGCCTTCGAGGTCGCCGATGCCGTCGCCGTTGGCGTCCGCGAAGGAGCGCGGGTAGATCTGGTAGATGACGCCGTCTTGCCACCAGAGGGGGTGTGTCATGCCCGTACCTTGTTGATCGATGTGAGGCGTCGCTGCGGGCCATCGCCGATGAATCGGCTCCTACATGGAGCCGTGGCCAACAGAATGTTGGGGGGAATGTGTAGGGAACGCCTTCACGCGACTCCTCGTAGGCTCTTGCTCCTACCTCGTGCACCGGCTGCCGTCATGATCAACGACCTCTGGTACAAGAACGCGATCATCTATTGCCTCTCCGTGGGAACCTTCCAGGATTCCAACGGCGACGGCATCGGCGACTTCCAGGGACTCGGGCGCCGGCTGGATTACCTTCAAGGCCTGGGCGTGACCGCCGTGTGGCTCATGCCGTTCCAGACCTCGCCCTGCAAGGACGGYGGGTACGACATCAGCGACTATTACAACGTCGACCCGCGCTACGGCACGTTGGGCGACTTCGTCGAGTTCACCCATGCGGCGCATCAGCGCGGCATGCGCGTGCTGATCGACCTTGTGGTGAACCATACCTCGGACCAGCACCCCTGGTTCCGCGAGGCCTGTCGCGATCCCGACTCGAAATATCGCGACTGGTACGTGTGGTCGAAGACGCGACCGGCCAACGCGAACACCGGCATGGTGTTTCCCGGCGTGCAGAAAAGCACCTGGAACTACGAGAAGAAAGCCAAGGCCTGGTACTTCCACCGCTTCTACGATTTCCAGCCTGACCTGGACACCTCGAACCCGTACGTGCAGGCAGAGATCCTCAAGATCATGGGGTTCTGGACACAGCTGGGCGTCTCCGGCTTCCGCATGGACGCCGTGCCCTTCGTCATCTCGACCAAGGGCGCGGACGTAACGAAGCCGAAGGAACAGTTCGACATGCTGCGCTCGTTCCGCGAGCTGCTGCAGTGGCGCCAGGGCGACGCGATCATCCTGGGCGAAGCGAACGTGCTGCCGAAAGACGATCTGGAATATTTCGGCGACGACGGCGACCGGCTCCAGATGATGTTCAACTTCCAGGTCAACCAGAACCTGTTCTATGCGCTGGCCGCCGGCGACGTCAGGCCGCTGGTCGGCGCACTGGAGAAGACCCGGCCCCGACCGTCCACGGCGCAGTGGGCCATGTTCCTTCGAAACCACGACGAACTCGATCTCGGCCGGCTGACGAAGCGCCAGCGCGATCGCGTGTTTGCCGAATTCGGGCCCGACAAGGACATGCAGCTCTACGATCGCGGCATTCGCCGGCGCCTTGCCCCCATGCTGCGCAACGACCGTCGGCGGCTGGAGCTCGCGTACAGCCTCATGCTGACCCTGCCCGGCACGCCGGTCATCCGCTATGGGGACGAAATCGGCATGGGCGACGACCTCTCCCTGCCCGAGCGTGAGTGCGCGCGTACGCCCATGCAATGGTCCACCGAGCGGCTCGCCGGCTTCACCGATGCGCAGCGCGCGGTGAGCAAGGTCATCGGCGACGGGCCGTTCGGCTTTCCTCACGTCAACGTGGCCGAGCAGCGACGCGACCCCGGCTCCCTGCTCAACTGGATGGAACGTGTCATCCGCATGCGCAAGGAGGTGCTCGAAGTGTCCTGGGGCGATTTCGACGTGCTCCCGCTCGATGACAACGCCATCCTGATGGTTCGCTATACCTGGCGCGGCAATGCCGTGCTGTTCTTGCACAACCTCTCCAACGCGCCGTGCGAGGCGGCATTCACCCTGTCCGAGCCCCTGGTCAATCTTTTGTCGGACGACCACAGCCAACCTGACGGCCGGGGAAAACACCGGATCCTGCTGGAACCGTATGGGTACCGCTGGTTCCGTGAAGGCGGACTGGGCTACGTGCTCCGGCGAAAAGAAGTCGACGGCGTGTGAGAACCAGGTGTTGCAGATGTGACATACCCCATTAGGGGGTGGCCGGCGATCCTTGCGTGCGCAATGCTTCGATCCACATCCGATTTCCCATGAGGATCGGCCCATGTATCGCGCCGAAGCAGCCTGTATCGCCACGACACCGCGTACGGCCACCGTCATCGTTGACCTGGCCCAGCGCTCCGCCGCGCTGGATCGCGGTGACGGACCGAGGGGAAGGCATAGCCTGCTGCACGAGTTGCGCCAGCGCGATGAAGTCATCGAGATCCTGCTCGAGGCCGTCGACGGTCTCGAGGACGAGCTGTTGCTCGTTTATCGCGCCAATCGCATGGCRGACGAAGGAACGGGGGCCATCCTTTTTCGGCGGCAACGCCCCGCCGGCACCGAGGCGACGCACCCGCCGGCCGTGCACACCCTGGCCCAGGTACTTTTCGACAGTCTTCGGGCCGAGGCGCCAAACGCGCCCCTGCTCGCCCACGTGGCACTGGCCCTGCGGGCCATCCTTCCCTGTACGCCCGGACGAGACGACCCCGGCGCGCCGCGCGGCGGTCTCGCGGGCTGGCAGGAGCGCCGGGCCATTGCCTATATGGAAGAGCGGCTCGACCAGTCGTTCCCGGTCTCCGATGTCGCCGAGGCCTGTGGCCTCTCCGTCAATCATTTCTCACGCGCCTTCCGCCGCAGCATCGGCAAGCCGCCGCACCGCTGGCTCCTCGACCGGCGCATCGAACGCGCGCAGGACATGCTGCGGATCAATCATCTCTCGCTGGCGGATATCGCGCTGGCCTGCGGCTTCGCCGAGCAGAGTCACTTCACTCGAGTATTCACCCGCACCGTCGGCATGCCGCCGGGCGCATGGCGTCGCTCTGCCGATTAAGACCTACAAATGCGGGTCGGAAACGCCAAACGATTGTGCTTTCAGTCAATCCATCATTCCATCGGCTACGTATCCTTTCACGTACGACAGCGGCATCGGCAGGAACATGAGCGGCGACGACGATAACAACAGCGGGGCGGCGCTCGACCTCGGCCGAGACCTCATGTTGGCGGGATCCCGCCTGCGCGATGCCGTTGGCCGTCGCGCCCAGCGCGAGTTCGGCATCACCGCGCTGCAGAGCGACATGCTCCTGCTGCTGGCCACGCGTGGCAGCATGATTTCCACCGAGCTGGCTTCCGCCTGCGGCGTCAACGCCAGCACGGTCACCCATGCGGTGGATGCGGGCATCGAGCGCGGACTGATGCGCCGCGTACGCAACGAAGCCGACCGCCGCCTCGTCGACATCGGCCTCACCGTGGCAGGTAAGCGCATGGCCGAGCGGGTCCGCGCCCTGGTGGCCGATCTCGCGCGCGGCGCGCTCGCAGGCCTGGGCACGCCGGACCTGGCCGTCCTCGCGGAAAGCCTGGCCCAGGTCACCCGGAMTCTCGAGAAAGATTAGGCCGCGCGGCGACCGAAGATCAGGTACAGGCCGAACAGCGAGAAGATCGCCCCGGCCCCACCGTCGATCCAGCGACTGGCCCGGACATAGCCCCGGCGCATGGCCGGCAGGGCGAAGATGCCGGCGACCACGGCGAACCACAGCATCGTTTCCACCGTGATCATGGCCCACAGGCCCCAGCGTGCGCCCGCCGTCATTTCATCGCCGACGAAGGCCGAGAAGATCGACGCAAAGTAGATGGCTGCCTTCGGGTTGGCCAGGTTGGTCGCCAGCCCGCGTACGAGTGCCTTCCAGGGACTGGAGCCGCGCACGTCCACCGTCGGCGCCACGGCGTCAGGCTTGGCCCGCCAGGCGGCCCGGAGCAGCTGAAACCCCATCCAGCACAGGTAAGCGCCGCCAAGGATGGCGATACCGCGCTCCAGCCACGCCAGCCTTTGCAGCAGCACATGCAGCCCGAGCAGGGCCAGGGCGGCCCAGGCGGCCACGCCAAGGGCGATGCCGACGACACCGGCCAGGGCCTCGCGTCTCGACCGGCTTGCCGCCAGCTGGGAAACGAAGAAGAAATCCGGCCCCGGCGTGATCAGGGCGACGATGTGGACGAGGGCGATGGTCAGGAAGAGGCTCATGCGCAAAGGGTAACCCAGACCGGTCTCAGTCCCAATTTCGCGGGCTACCTTGCCCCACAAGGCCACCTCCCGTAACCTCCCGTCTCTCAACGAGTTCACGAAAAGCGGTCACGGGGCTACCCCCGGCCTTCATAGGGGTAAGTCACGATGCTCGGTCTGTTGGGCCATGTAGGGTTTGGCCTGTTCGGTCTGGCGATGCTCATCGCCATCGCCTTCTGTTTTTCGAACAACAAGCGGGTTGTCGACTGGAAACTCGTCGCCACCGGTATCAGCCTGCAGATCGCCTTTGCGGCGGTCGTGCTCAAGGTGCCGCTGGGCCGCGACGTCTTCGACGCGATCGCCACCGGTTTCGTGCACCTGCTCGACTATGTCGACGTCGGTTCGCGCTTCATCTTCGGCAGCCTGCTGGACAGCTCCAAGTTCGGCGTGATCTTCGCCGTGAAGGTGCTGCCGACCATCGTGTTCTTCGCCGCCCTCACCGGCGTGCTGTACCACATCGGCGTGATGCAGCAGATCGTCAAGGGCATGGCCTGGGTCATCACCAAGGTGATGCGCGTCTCCGGTGCGGAGACCACCAGCGTCTGCGCCAGCGTGTTCATCGGCCAGACCGAAGCGCCGCTGACCATCAAGCCCTATATCGAGCGCATGACCCAGGCTGAGCTCATGACCGTCATGATCGGCGGCATGGCGCATATCGCCGGCTCGGTGATGGCCGCCTATGTGGCGATGCTCGGCGGCGACGATCCGGCGCAGCGCATGTTCTACGCGAAGCACCTGCTTACCGCGTCGGTCATGGCGGCCCCGGCCACCATGGTGCTGGCCAAGATCCTCGTGCCCGAAACGCAGGAGCCGCTCACCCGCGGCACCGTGAAGATCGAGGTCGAGAAGACCACCGCCAACATCATCGATGCCGCTGCCACGGGCGCGGGCGACGGCCTCAAGCTGGCCATGAATGTCGGCGCCATGCTGCTCGCCTTCATCGCCCTCATCGCCCTCGTCAACGGTCCGGTGCAGTGGCTCGGCACGCTCGGTGGCGACCACAGCCTCAATGCCTGGCTGTCCGCCGCTAACGGCCACGAGATCAAGCTCAGCCTCGAAACCATCTTCGGCTGGGTGCTCTCGCCGATCGCCTGGCTGATCGGCGTGCCCTGGCAGGATGCAACCCTCGTCGGCAGCTTCATCGGCGAGAAGGTCGTCATCAACGAGTTCGTCGCCTATGCCGACCTCGCCAAGCATCTCGACCAACTGCTGCCGCAGAGCCGCCTCATCGCGACGTATGCGCTGTGCGGCTTCGCCAACTTCTCGTCCATCGCGATCCAGATCGGCGGCATCGGTGGCCTCGCCCCAAATCGTCGTGGCGACCTCGCCCGCCTCGGCCTGCGCGCCGTGCTGGGTGGCTCCATCGCCACGTTCATGACGGCGACCATCGCCGGCGTGCTCGAGCAGTTCTGAGGAATGACCGCCGTACGTCTTATCGTCATCGGCGGGTACAGCGAAGAAGAGCGCTGGCAGACAGCGCAGCTTCCACGCAATGGTGAGCCCGCCTATGCCGATAACTTCGAGCGTCGGCCGGGCGGGAAGGCGTTTCATCAGGCCGTCGCCGCGTCGCATGCCGGCGTGGCTGTCGGGCTTATTGCCGCGATCGGCGATGACGTGATCGATCCGTCCGGCTTGCCGCCGTTGGTCGACGCGCGCTGGCAGATGACGCCAGGCGCGCGTACCGGGCGTACGGCTTTGATTGTCGACGCGAAGGGGCAGACGATTTCCGCGCTGTCCTCAGGTGCCAACGATCATCTTTCCGTGGACTTCGTTGCCACGCAGTCGGATCTTTTCGACTCGGCGAAGGTGCTGTTGATCTCCGCCGAAGCGAATATCGATACGGTGGCGGCCACGCTTGAGCTCGCTGGCTCGAAAAGGCTGTTGCGCATTCTCGATCCCGGCCCGCTTCCGCC
>NZ_JBFUIT010000212.1:0-7176 GCF_056401735.1 Luteibacter sp. P4_D7_3 | reverse complement strand
GCTCGGCGAAGTGCATGGATGCACCCTGCGGTATAAAAGTGACCTCGGCGGCGACGTCCGTGTTTCCCTGCATGATCAATCCCCGCCAGTTACCCGTCGGCTGTACGGCAAGCGCGACAGCGGGCATCACGGACAGCAGCGCAGCCGCGCCGAGCGTCTTCAACGTATTCGAAACCATGGATTTCCCCCTTAGGAAATGAGTCGTGCGGCATCCTAGTGGGAAAGCGCACCGCCATGACCACGTCTCCGGCAAATACCTCGCCCGCTTAGCCACCGCTGATGCGCGTGGCCTCGGCCGGCAGCACCGTCAGTTCGCGCCAGTCCAGCTGCTCGAGCAGGAAGTTGTAGTCGTCGTCGCTGAGCTGGAAGGCCAGCCGGCAGCGCTCCAGTTCGGCGCGCTGGGCGGCCACCGCCGCCTGGGACAACGCGCAGTGCCGGTCGAAAGCCTCGGCGCGGGCCGGTTCGTCCAGGGCGTCGGCCTCGATGCGGTAGAGCGCGGCAAGGCGCTTGCCCTCCTCGTCCGCTTCCACGGCCATGCACTCCAGCGCCGCCTTCACCAGACCCAGCCTCACGGCTCGTAGTTCCTGCTCGCCCGCGGAGCGTCTGTCGAGGCCGAGCAGGCGGATCACAGGTGCCAGGGTCAGGCCCTGCACCACCAGCGTCACCAGCACCACCGAAAATGCCGTGAGCACCACGGTGTCTCGCTGCGGAAAGTTGTCCGGCAGGATGAAGGCGGTCGCCAGAGTGACCAGGCCACGCATGCCACACCAGCCGGCCAGCGCCGCCTGCTGCCAGCTGGCGGGCGATTCCCGACCACGAAGTGCCCGGTACCAGACGACCGTGCGGTTGACCGCAAGCGCAAAGGCGATGCGTACGACCACGACGATGACGGTGACGATGCCCGCAAACACCAGCGCCTGCCGAAGATGTTCGCCACCCATGCCACCGACGATGCGCCGCGCCTGCAGGCCCATCAGCAGGAAGGCGGTGACATTGAGCACGAACACCACCGCGCCCCACACCGCGTACGACTGCACACGCAAGCGCGGCGAGCTCGGGTGTGATCGACGACTGGCAACCGTCATCGCCATGGCGACGACAGCAAGCACGGGCGAGACGTGCAGATGCTCAGCGACGATCCAAACGAGGAACGTGTTGACGAACTGGAACAGGTTGCTGTCCAGCGCGCCTGAGATGTACCGCGTCGCATACGGCAGCAGCCATCCGACCAGGACGCCGAACAGCACGCCGCCCGGCGCCGCCAGCGCAAAGCCAACCACCTGTGGCGCCGTCACCGCGCCCGCCGTCTGCACCGACAACGCCACGCCGAACAACAACAGCGCCGCTGCATCGTTGAACAGACTTTCACCGCGAATGATCGCGTCGGTGTTACGCGGAATGGACATGCCCGAGAGAATCGCCGTGGCGGCCGCGGCATCCGGCGGGGCGACGATGGCGCCGAGCACCAGCGCTGCGGCGAACGGCAGGCCGGCAAGCGCCCAGCCCGCCCAGGCGACGAGCAAGGCCGTCAGCAACACACCACCGAGCGCCAGGTTGACCAGTGGCACCCAGAAACGCTTCGCCCGATGCACCGGGAAATCGAAAGCCGCATCCATCAAGGCCGGCGCGATGAACAACGGCAACGCCGTACGCGGATCGATCGGAAAATCCGGCGCACCCGGCAGCAACGCCACCGCAACACCAGCCAACGCGAGCATCGAGGGATACGGTAACGACAGGCGCCGCGCGACCTGTAGCAGCACGACGGCTGCGGCGAGCAGGAGCAGGAGGCTTTCGAAAACAGTCACGCGAGACGCCCCTCAAGGTTTCATGCCTGGAGGGTACGTCTCGCAGCCGGGCGAGGCTACTGATCGTTGGCTAGTGGTGTCGCGAGATCACTTCGCCGCAAAGCCACGCTTCACGCCCCTGCCCAACCACCAGCCCATCACCGCCCCGGCCAGCAGCCAACCAAAGGCCTGCTCGATCAACGTGCCGAAGGTGTAGGCCATCGGGAACCGGTACCAGTTCCAGAACGGCACTGCCAGCGACAGCCAGGCAAAGACGCCGAAAGCAAGGCCCGTATAAAGCCCACGAATGGCATTGACCACCGAGCGGATGAGGATGAATGCAATCAGCAAGGCTGCAAGCGTGTCGGACAACCATTGGTGAAACAGGTTGTAGCCCATCGCCATGTAGTCGCGGCCGTAGGGCGCATAGACGATGAAGGCGAAGGGCGAGGACTTGGCCTTGATGGAGAAGGCCTCCTTGGCCTTGGGGTCGTCGCCCTTGGCCATGTCGAAATACGGCAACACGTAGATCGCATGCTCGGCCGGAAGATTGTCGTGCAGCGCAGCAATCACCTTGTCTTCGTTGACCGGCGCCCGAAACGACATCTCGCCGATCGGCAGCACCATGTGCGCGAACGCACCCCAGAGGAACATCACAAGCCCGCCAAGCAAGGCGGCTATGGCAATGCGCATGGTCCTTCTCCGTGGCCGAGGTGGTTCGAGGGTACGTCCGGACCGGGGCCGCGCGATATCGGTCTTTTGGGAGGGTCCGCCACAACATAGCCCCCCACCCAACTTCCCGATAAGCTCCCCCCACACACCGGGAAGGGTGATCCCGGTGCACAGCAATGGATGAAAGGGGAATTCGATGCAGTGCAATTATTGTGGTGAGAACCTCGCGCCGGCAGCAGACGTGTGTCCGATTTGCCAGGGGGCAGCGCCGTCGCCTCTTGGCTCGCCCTCAGCTGCGGTGTACGCCCAGTCGGCCAAGAAGAAAGAAAGCAAAGACATCTCGCAGCTGACGTGCCTGCTGATCGCCCTGCCGATCTTCGCGGTCGACTGGCTGCGAATGAACGCGGCCAAGCCTGACGACGTGCCTTTTACGCTGGGCCAGGTGTTGGGCCATGCGCTCATGGCCTCGTTCGTGGCGTGGCTCATCAGCAAGTTTGCGAAGACACGTTTCCGACTAACGTGGATCATTACGCTCCCTATCGTCGTCGTGATCACGATGGCGCAGTCGCTGGGGGCCGAGTCCACAGACGCCGTTTCGACGGGTCCGTTGGCGCTACCGAAGGTCACATGGCCAGCAGGCTGGACACCCGCCGCGCCCGTACAACCGCCCGGCGTGGATGGCCTCATCGAGACCGCGATGTTGGTCGCGAACGGGCGAAACACGGCATCGCTCTCAATCATGCTGACGCGACACCCACGCCTTGGTGCCCTGTCCGACGAGGCCAAAGACATGATCCTCGGGCACTCCGACGCGGCTTCAAAGAAGGGCATAACGTTGTCGTCCTCGGTGCCAACCGAAAGCACGTGGCTAGGCAACCCCGCCCAGCAATATGACGTCACCATGGAGAATCAGGTGCGAACACGTCAACGAACGATTGTGACGCGTGGATCTCCGACCATCTCGTGCTCGGTGAGTTACGCGGCGATCGACACGGACTTCGAGAAATACCTGCCCGAGTTTGAAAAAATGAAAAGCCAGTTTGTCTGCCCCGACCACACCTAGACCAGCCCCTAGGTTGTGGCCCCCGGCAAGGCTCTTTGTAGGAGCCGATTCATCGGCGATCCCGCGTAAGCGGGCACGTTTGCCGCGAGCACCCCTTCGCCGATGAATCGGCTCCTACAACATGCGCTAGCGCAACACGGACGACAAAGGTCATGGAATGAAGTACGTCGCATGGACGCTGCTGGTCGTGATCAGCGTTCTCGCCGCCATCACCGGACTGAAGATGCTGGGCGCGTTCTCCAGGCCGCCTCAGCACGTGCCCGCGACCGTCGTGAAATCCCGGGTGCATCACGCACGAAGGCCCCCGCCGGACCCGATGCCACCGCTGAGCCTGCCATGGCCCGCCGGCTGGGAGGTCACGCCGGACGACGGCGGTCAGCGTCCTTATGCCAGGCAGATCACCGCCCGCCTGAAGAAAAACGGCAAGACCATTGCATCCATCGACGCGGCGATCGGATGGGTAGACCCGCCTGATCCGCTCGAAAATTTCATTGACGACCTGATCGAAGGAGATGTCGTCTCGGCAAGAAAAGGCAGGCAGGCCCTGGCAAGACCCTCACCCGAGCAGGGAACCTGGCGAGGTCAACCTTCGGTCCAATATGAGATCTCGTACGTGTCCGAGGGCGATCCCATGCGTCGCCGTCTTGTCGTGACAAAAGGCACCGGTTCGCTGCTATGCATGATGGTCATCAAAGCCACCGGGAAGAACTTCGAGAAGAACCTGCCCATATTCGAACATCTGATGGACCAGTTCCCCTGCCCTTGATCGGCGCCAAGTTCAAGGCAGYGCCATCGTCGCTCCCACGCCCAGCGAGAACGTTACGGGAAACCTCACGTAACTGGTGGCGAACTGTCCGTTCGCGATGAGAGCGCGGAATTCGGCACTCTCTGCGTTCTTTCGCGCCGCCTTGTCGAGTTCTTCAAAGCCACTACTCTTTGTGACTTCGACTTTCTCGATCGACGAGTCCGCGTTAACCTTCACGAGGAGCATAACGGCACCTTCATGCCGTTCTCTCACCGCCACGTACGGGAATTTCAAGGGCGCCTTCCACAGAAGGACGGCCGGCGAATCGGTCATGGGGAGCAGGACCTTGCGGCTAGCGACACACTCTTTCATCGCAACGGCGTAAAAGTCGATGTACATCGCGTGCTCTGGTTCGGCGTAAGCCGCCTCGGTCAGGCGTTTGTCTTCATCGGCTAACGGACCGCGCCGCACGTTCACGTCGATCTCCTTGAGGGCGGTTTCCAGCGGAACGCCCTGCTCCCGCGCGGCATGCGCTTTGGCGGACATCGACGCCGATGCTGCGCAGTAGGACACCAGTTGCTCCTGCGATATCGTCTCCGCTGCAGCGGACGTGTGGATCCCAACGAGCGCCACCAGCGTGACGCCACTCATCCAGGCCTTCATATCGTCCCCTGATAATCCTGGCCCCCGCCAGATCGGGCCATCGTAGCCGCAAGCGGGAGTGACCTTCCAGAGGCCTATGTCGGATAGCGCTCCATCTGTAGGAGCCGATTTATCGGCGATTGGGTGCTTGCGACACAGCGGCAACCTGGCCCTGCTGCCGCGGGGATCGCCGACGAATCGGCTCCTACCGAGCGGGGTGTGCCTTGGCTTGGTAGGAGCCGATTTATCGGCGATGGGTGCTTGCGATACCGCGGTAATCTGGCCCGCTGTCGCTGGATCGCCGATGAATCGGCTCCTACGACAGCAATAGCAATAGCAATAGCAATATCAATAGCAACGGCAACGGCGGGGTTATTGGGGTTTCTTTTCGCGGGCGGCTGCTCGGGCGGCGCGGAGGGCGGCTAGTTTTTCGCCTAGCTTTAGCTCTAGTCCACGATCGACCGGCTCGTAGAACGTCATGCCGACGAGTTCGTCCGGCAGGCATTGTTGATCGAGCGCGACGCCACCTTCGGCGTCATGGTCGTACTGATACCCGCTCCCGTACCCCAGGCCTTTCATCAACTTGGTAGGCGCGTTGCGCAGGTGCATCGGCACGTCGAGCGTGCCCATCTGCTTCACCGTCGCCTTCGCCTTGTTGAACGCCATGTACGCCGCATTGCTCTTCGGCGAAATCGCCAGCCAGATGGCCAACTGCGCAAGACCAAGCTCACCCTCAGGGCTACCCAGACGTTCGAACGTATCCCACGCATCGAGCGCCATCCGCCAGGCGCGCGGCTCGGCGAGGCCCACGTCTTCCACGGCCATGCGCGTCATCCGACGCGCGAGATAGAGCGGATCGCAGCCACCATCGAGCATGCGCGTGAGCCAGTACACGGCGGCATCCGGATCCGAGGAGCGCACGGACTTATGCAGTGCCGAGATCTGGTCGTAAAACTGCTCGCCACTCTTGTCGAAGCGACGCGTACGATCGGCGAGTACCTGCTCGAGCGTGGCGTCGTCGATGTGTCCGCCCTCGGCGAGCTCGGCGGCGATTTCCAGCAGCGTGAGTGCACGACGTACGTCGCCGTCCGCGGCGCTGGCGATCATACGTAGCGAGGCGTCTTCGACCGAAAGGTCGAGGTCGCCGAGCCCGCGTTCGCTATCGGCCAGTGCGCGACGCAACGCGGCGACGATGTCATCCGGACTGACCGAGTCCAGCACGTGCACGCGGCAACGCGACAGCAACGCGGAGTTGAGTTCGAACGAGGGATTTTCCGTCGTGGCGCCGACGAAGATGATGACGCCACGCTCGATGTGCGGCAGGAAGGCATCCTGCTGGGCCTTGTTGAATCGGTGCACCTCGTCGACAAACAGCACGGTGCGGCGACCCTGCGCGAAGTTGCCTTCGGCTTCGGCCAGCGCCTTGCRCACGTCCGGCAGGCCACTCATCACCGCGGAGATCGCGCGGAAATCCGCGTCCGCATAGCGCGCCACGAGCAGGGCCAGCGTGGTCTTGCCGCAGCCGGGCGGTCCCCACAGGATCATGGAGTGCACCTTGCCTGCTTCGAGCGCACGGCGCAGGGGTTTGCCTTCGCCAGCCACGCGCTGCTGCCCGACGATTTCGTCGAGGCTGCGCGGACGCATGCGCTCGGCCAGGGGCTTCAGGGCTTCGGGTTCGGCGAAAAGGCCGGGGGACTGAAAAGACATGGGACTCGGTGCCGACGGTGAGCGCGCATTATCGCGCGTTCACCGTGCAGGCGGGCTCAAGGCGCTTCACGCGGCCCGGTGGGCGGCTTCCGCAGCAGGCTGACGGCCATGCCGCCGACCACCAGCACGCCCAGGGCGAGCACCACCCAGAGGATGACCCGGGTCCAGTCGAAGGGCCCTACTGGCGTGACCAGGGCCTTTTCTCCCTCCATGCGCACGCCAGGGCCGGTCGTGGCCTGGGCGGGTCGCCAGCCCTCGGGCTGTTGCTTGCGCAGGCTAGCGAGGGCATTGGCGATGGGCCAGGGCGGACGGCTCTCGATGTGGCTGCCGACGAACAGCTGGTGCGGCGGCGGCCCCTCAGGCAAGAAAACGAAGCGATCCGGCACCCAACCCAGCGCGAGGTGTGGTGGCTCGCGCAGCGGGGTGGCCGAGTGCAGGCGCAAGGCGTCGCGGCGGCCCGCCGGGATGTTGAGCGTGGTGCTGCCATCCCCCTGCCCGGAGGTGACGACGAGCGTGCCTAGCGATTCGCTCAGGTGAGTTCCTTCGAGGGACATCGCATC
>NZ_JBFUIT010000211.1:0-7222 GCF_056401735.1 Luteibacter sp. P4_D7_3 | reverse complement strand
CGGCTCTCCTTCCCGCTGACCGTATCGTCGTGAGAGACCTTGGTGTCCACCCTCGAGGCGAGTTCCGCACAAGTGGAGCGGCCGTAGGCCAGTAGGTACACGGGCCGCGGAGCGGCCTTTCCTTCTCGAACGCGGAGGACGTGTCTGAGCCGCGAGGGTGGGCACCAAGGTCTCCCCGCGAAGCGCCCAAGTGTAGAGAGCGACGGCAAAGCCGAGCCCGCGAGGCCGAAGGCAAGCCTTGAGCGAGGTGCTTAGCCGAGGAGGTCGACGGCCGGAGCGACCTGTTCTTCGCGGCCCAGCGCGACGCCGATGTCGGCAAGCTTCGCCCGCAGGCTGCCGGCATCCGGAGCGCAGAGGGTAGCGTGGCCGACCTTGCGGCCCGGCCTCGCTTCCTTGCCGTAGTCATGCCAGTGGCCATCGGCAATCGAGAGGATCGGCGTCGGGTCGGGCATGTCGCCGATCCAGTTGAGCATGGCGCTGGCGCCACGCACGCCGGTGTCGCCCAGCGGCAGGCCGAGGACGGCGCGCACGTGGTTCTCGAACTGGCTGGTGTGGGCGCCCTCGATGGTCCAATGCCCCGAGTTGTGGACACGAGGCGCCATTTCGTTGCCCAGCAGCTCGCCACCACGGACGAACAGCTCCAGGGCGAAGACACCGACGTAGTCGAGCGTCTCGGCGATCGTGCGGGCATGGCCGATGGCGGCCTGTTCCAACGCGTCCGAGGTGCCGGGGGCCGGCGCCAGGCTGAGCGACAGGACACCGTCGACATGCCAGTTGCGGGTCAGCGGCCAGGTACGGAACCCCCCGTCGCGACCACGAACCGCCACCACAGACAGCTCGCGGTCGAAGGGCACGAAGGCTTCGAGGATCAAGCCCACCGAGGCGGCAGCCTCACCCAAGGCAGCCCAGGCGGCATCGATATCATCCGGCGTCTTCAGGCGAAACTGGCCCTTGCCGTCGTAACCCAGGCGGCGGGTCTTGAGAATGGCGGGCGCGCCGATCCGTGCCACGGCGCGGACCAGGTCGTCGCGACTGTCCACGGGTTCGAAATCCGGGGTGTTCAGCCCCGAGGCCCGGAACAGGGTCTTCTCGGCGAGGCGATCCTGGGCGACGGACAGCGCACCCGGATTGGGAAACACATGGGTGAGGCCCGCCAGGCGCTCGGCTGTGGCGGCCGGCACGTTCTCGAAATCGAAGGTGACCACGTCCACGCGGGCGGCGAACGCTTCCAGCGCCTCGTCGTCGTTCCAGTCGGCAACGACCAGTTCGGTGACCTGGCCGGCGCAGGCCTCGGCCGAGCCGTCGACCACGAGGGTGCGCACGCCCAGCGGCGCGGCGGCGAGGGAAAGCATGCGGGCAAGCTGGCCGCCACCCAGGATGCCGACCGTAGGAAGCTTACGGGTCACGTGCGCGGATCCGGATGATCGAGGACGTTGCGGGTCTGTTCGGCGCGGAAGGCGTCCAGCGCGGCGGCGACGGCGGCGTCGTGCAGGGCCAGCACCGAGGCGGCGAGCAGGGCTGCATTGGTCGCGCCGGCACGGCCGATGGCAAGGGTGCCCACGGGAATGCCGGCCGGCATCTGTGCGATCGAGAGCAGCGAGTCCATGCCATTGAGGGCCTTGGACTGCACCGGCACGCCGAATACCGGCAGGGCGGTCTTCGCGGCGATCATGCCCGGGAGGTGGGCAGCGCCACCGGCGCCCGCGATGATGACCTGGATGCCACGGCCACGGGCTGCATCCGCGTAGTCGAACAGGAGGTCCGGCGTACGGTGAGCCGACACCACGCGAACCTCGTGCACGATGCCCATGCGGGTCAGCGTGGTCGAGGCGTGCTCCATCGTTTCCCAGTCCGAACGCGAGCCCATCACCACGCCAACGCGCGGTGCGTTCGCCTCGTTCACCTCGTTGGAAGTCATGGCCGGAGCACCCAAAAGTCGCTATTGTAAGGGCATTCCCGATCTACATACAGGTTGGCCCTTCGCGGCCGCTCCCATGGACAAGCGTCTTATCGACATCCTCTGCTGCCCCGTCAGCAAGCGACCGCTGCGCCCGCTCACCGCGACCGAGCGCGACAACCTCAATGGCGCCATCCGCGCCGGCAGCCTCGACACCGTCGCCGGTGAAAAGGTGACCGACACGATCACCGAAGGGCTCATCACCACGGACGGCAAGCTGGTCTATCGGGTGGAAGACGGTATCCCCGTCATGCTGCCCGAAGCGGGTATCGGCACGACCCAGTTGCAAGGCTTTACGGCAGAATCCGGCCTCGCGCAAAATCCGTGATGCGAGTCACACTTTAAAGCATCCGTTCCCGCACAATGGCCCCTCGGGCGGGGGCCAGTAAGAATCCAGAGAAGCGTGATGACCAACGCGAGTGAGCCGTCCAACGTCGTTGACCTGAGCCAGCGCCTCGACCCGCGCAGCGAGCGTGTGGGCGCCCTTCTGGTCACCGTGCGGGGGCTCGCGACCAAGCGCCTCCATGCGCTTGCGACCAACATGTTCGAGAACATCGACGACGCCCTGTTCGACCTCGCCGAAAAGGCGGAGAACAACGCGGCGCAGACGCAGTTCTTCGACGGCATGCGCGAAGTCCGCAAGAAGCGCGCGATCGTCGAGCGGACCTTCCTCGGCCAGGTCGCCCGCGACCTGGCCGATTTTTCAGCCGGTCGCACCCGTGCGCCGAATGCCGACGGCGCCGCCCGTCCGCTCGCCAACATCGAGCTGAGCCTGGTCGGCGAGAACGAGCTGGAAGAGTCGCTCGCCATCACCAGCATGATCGGCAAGAACGAGCAGCGCCTCGCGCGCGCCCTCTTCGCCGTCAACCAGCGCCTCTCCGTGATCTGCGGTGGCACCAAGATGGACGACGCGTCCAACCCGGTCGGCCCCGCCGCCCTGGCTGCCGCGTTCCGCCAGGCCATGCGCGAGCTGATGGTCGAGGTCCGCGTCAAGCTCATCATCTACAAGTTGTTCGACCGCTACGTGCTCGCGGGCGTCGACGAGCTGTACGACGACATCAACAACGAACTGGCCGCGGCGGGCGTTCTTCCGCAGCTGCGCCACGAAATCTCCACCCGTCGCAGCGATGCGCCGGCGCCCGTCGGCCCCGCGACCACAGCCGTCGCTCCGCCCCAGGCGGCCGGCAGCGCGCCGGTAACGGATGTCGCCGCTGCCGAGTTCATGCAGTCGCTGCACGCCCTCTTCTCGGCACGGCGCGACAGCGCCTCCGTCGTCATGGGCGCGGCCACCTCGCCGCCCATGCAGACCGGCCCGCTACCCAGCGCCGCCGAGTTGCTCGGCGCGTTGACCCTGCTGCAAAGCCAGATCGCCAGCCTGCCCTCGCAGGCGACGCCACTTGCCACCCAGGCCGACGTCACGCGCGACGTCGCTCACCTGAAGGAGCAGCTGCTCGCACAGATCGGCCAGCTCCGTGGTCAGCAGACCTCGCACGTGTCCGGCGTGGACGAAGACACCATCGACCTGGTCGGCATGCTCTTCGAGTTCATCCTCGAAGATCACAACCTTCCGGCCGAAATGCAGGTGCTGCTTGCACGCCTGCAGATTCCGTACCTCAAGGTGGCCCTGCTCGACCGCCGCATGTTCGCGCACAAGTCGCACCCGGCGCGCCAGCTGCTCGACGCCCTCGCCGACGCCGCCAAGGGCTGGTCGGCCGAGGCCGATCGCGATGGCCGTCTGTTCGAGAAGGTCAAGTCGATCGTGGAGCGCCTGCTCCATGATTTCGACGACGACGTGGTGATCTTCACGCGCCTGRCCAGCGAACTGCAGGAATTCCTCGACGTCAGCCGCAAGCGCGCCGAGCTGGCCGAACAGCGCGTCGCCGAGTCCACCCGCGGCCGCGAGAAGCTGGAACAGGCACGTCGCCGCGCGGCGTCGGAAATCGTCACCCGTATCGGTGGCGCCGCGTTGCCGCCGCTCATCTACGGTGTGCTCACGCGCGCCTGGGCGAACTACATCGTGCTCACCCTGCTTCGCCAGGGTGACGAGTCCCCCGAGTTCCGCGAGTCGCTGCGTTTCATCGACGACTTCATCGCCAGCGCGCGGCCGGTGTACGACCTCAACGGCCGTCGCGACCTGCGCTCGCTGCTGCCCGGTATCGAACGTTCGCTGCGTCGTGGCCTTGCCTCGGTGGCCTTCCAGGAAGGCGACACCGAACAGCTGCTCGGCCAGTTGCATGCCTTCTACCGTCAGCAGCTCGGCGAGTCCACGCCGGAAACGGAGTCGGGCACCCTCGTCTCCAGCGTCATGCCGCTGCCGGAATCCATCCAGGCTATCGAGGAACCCATGCTCGAGCCGGAGCCGGACGACGAAAACGAGGCCCTGATGGACGAAGCCTTCGACGAGCGCAATCTCGCCCAGGCGCGCGACCTCAAGGTGGGCCAGTGGCTCGAGTTCACGGCTGAAGACGGCACGACGGATCGCGCCAAGCTGTCCTGGGTCAGCCCGATCAGCGGGCGCTTCCTGTTCGTCAATCGTCGCGGCCTCAAGGTTGCCGACCACAGTCTTGCCGGTCTCGCCCAGGCCTTCGCCAACGGCACGGCGCGCCTGCTCGACTCCTCGCTCCTGTTCGACCGCGCCATGGATGCCATCGTCGAGCGCCTGCGTCAGCCCGAGGCGACCACGCCGGCGGCGTGATCTCCCCAGCGAAGGGAGGCCGCGCTAAGGTAGCGACCTTCCTCCACGGACAGCACGACACGATGAGCTCTCCCGACCCGAAATACCTGGCCGACGCCCTGCCGCCAGCCAGCGAGATTCTTGCGGACGTGCAGCGCGCCTTCGCCGAAGACATTGGCCCCGGCGACGCGACAGCCGATCTGCTCGACGCCAGCGCCACTGCGACCGCCGTGCTCACCTGCCGCGAAGAAGCCGTGCTCTGCGGCGCCGCCTGGTTCGAGGCCTGCTTTCGCCAGCTCGACCCGGACGTGCGCATCGAATGGCTGGTGCACGACGGCGACCGCGTTCCCGCCGGCTCGATCATCTGCCGACTTGCCGGCAAGGCGCGCGCACTGGTGACAGCCGAGCGCTCGGCGCTCAACTTCCTGCAATTACTCTCGGCCACGGCGACCGTGACCTCGCACTATGCCGATGCCATCGCGGGTACGCGCACGCGCGTGCTGGATACGCGCAAGACCCTGCCCGGCCTGCGTCGCGCACAGAAGTACGCCGTGCTCTGCGGTGGCGGCACCAATCACCGCATCGGCCTGTTCGACGCGATGATGCTGAAGGAAAACCACATCATCGCCGCGGGTGGCATTCCGGCCGCGGTCGAGGCCGCCCGCCGCATCCACCCGGCACTGCCGCTCATCGTCGAAGTGGAAACGCTGGACGAACTGGCCCAGACGCTCGATGCCGGCGCCGATCGCGCACTGCTCGATAACTTCACCCCGGCGATGCTTACCGAGGCCGTGACGTTCACCGCGGGACGTATGCCGCTCGAGGTTTCGGGCAACGTCGAGATCGATACGATCCGGGCGATTGCGGAGACCGGGGTGGATTTCATCTCGAGCGGGGCGTTGACCAAGAACGTGAGGGCGATTGATCTGTCCCTTCGGTTGGATGTGAAACACGGGGGTTTGTAGGAATCGCCGCTGAAGCGGCTCCCACATTCCGGCTTCTTGTGGGAGCCGATTCATCGGCGATGCCCTTATAGGGGCTTGTGGTCGCGCCGCAGCGGCCACACACTGACCCCATGGCTTCCTTCACCGATCTGTTCTGGCTCATGGCCCTGGCCGCTGGCATTGCCAGCTGGTACCGGCTCACTCGCGCCCGCGAGGTCGCCGTGCGCGCCGCGGCCTCGCTGTGCAAGCGCCATGGCCTCCAGCTGCTGGATCAGAGTGTCGGGCTTCGCTCGATCCGCCTGCAGGGCGTCGACGGTGTACGCCGCCTGGAGCGCTGCTACGTGTTCGAAGTCAGCGAAGACGGCCAGTCACGCGAAATGGCGCGCTTGTGGATGGCCGGACACGACGTGGTGAGCTTCTCACTGCCGATGAGCGGATCGCCGGCCCTGGAGACTGTCGTGGCGACGGATTCGATCGTGCATGGGGCGAATGTGATTTCGCTGGCCGACCGGCGGCGGCTTCATTAGAAAACTGGCGACAACAGGAAACTGGCGAGAACCCGCTCGGTAGGAGCCGATTTATCGGCGATGGGGTTTACGACACGTTAGGATCGCCGATGAATCGGCTCCTACAACAGCCAGAACGCCAGAGCGCCAGAACGCCAAACAGCCATAACGAAAAACCCGCCTTTCGGCGGGTTTCGTTTATTTGACGACCCGAAGGTGCGGAGCGCCTCGCTTGGGCCGGTCGTCATCGCCACCGGCGGACGGTGCCGGTGCCTCGGCCTCGTCGGCGGCTTCGATGCCGTCGGTGGGCAGGGTTTCGTTTTCGTCGGCCGGGAACATCATGCCCTGCCCGTTCTCCTGCGCGTAAAGCGCCAGCACGGCCTGCATCGGGATGACGATGGACTGGCTCACGCCCGAGAAGCGCGCCTGGAAGGCGATGCGGTCGTTACCGAGGTCGAGGTGCGCGACGGCACGCATGGCGAGATTGAGAACGACCTGGCCGTTCTTCACGACGTGCGCCGGCACCTTCACGCCCGGCTGCGCCGCGTCCACGAGTACGTACGGGGTCAGGCCGTTGTCGCTGATCCAGTCGTAGATGGCGCGCAGCAGATAGGGCCGATTGGAGGTCATGCCCGAGGTTTCGTTCGTATCCATGTGCACAGTTTACGGGATACGCGGTAACGAGGCTAACCGGGCGCGAAATTGAAGTCCGGACGCATGTTGCGCTCTTCCGGCGTGAGACTGCGGGCAAAGCCCTGGCTGTGGAACAGGCGCTCGCCGTAGTCGACGATCGGCTTGCCCTCCTTGCCCAGGTCCACGCCCAGATGCGGCAGGCGCCAGACAACCGGGGCGACCAGACAGTCGATCAGGCTCATTTCCGGGTTCAGGAAGAATCGCGAGGCCCGGAACAGCGGCACCGACAGGAGCAGGTGCTCGCGCAACCGGCGGCGACCGCCATCGGCAGCCTTGCCACCCTCGCCGATCGTCTCGATCTCGGGAAGCCAGTCGTTCTCGATACGCCAGGTCGCCAGGCGCAGGCGGGCCCGGGACAGCGGGTCGATCGGCATGAGGGGAGGATGCGGATAACGCTCGTCGAGATACTCGACGACGATCATCGGGTCGTAGACGGTCAGGTCACGGT
>NZ_JBFUIT010000210.1:0-7242 GCF_056401735.1 Luteibacter sp. P4_D7_3 | reverse complement strand
ACACCAAGGTCTCTCACGACGATACGGTTGAGTGCAGGGAGAGCCGTTGCGTGTGCCTGCGTCCGTCCGAAGGCACCAATACGGTGCGTTCCGGCAGGACAGCCTCGTGGTTTACTTGGGCAACACATCCTTGCGGTGACGATTGCCCTTATGGCCCACAGCTCCCGACTCGTCGTATTCGTCGCACTTGCTGCGAACGTCGCCATTGCGGTGGCGAAATTCGTCGCCGCGGCGCTCACCGGCAGCTCCGCCATGCTTTCCGAAGGCGTGCACTCGCTGGTCGACAGCGTCAACGAGGTGCTTCTTCTCTACGGTCTGAAGCGCTCGCAGCGACGTCCCGATCGCCAGCATCCCCTGGGCTTCGGTCGCGAGCTCTACTTCTGGAGCTTCATCGTCGCGTTGCTGGTGCTCGCGCTGGGTGCGGGCTTTTCGTTGTACGAGGGCGTCAACCGCATCCTCACGCCGGAGCCGCTTAAGGACCCGGTAACCAACTACATCGTGCTGGGCGTCAGTGCGTTGTTCGAGGGTAGCTCGTGGTACCTCTCGCTGAAGAGCGTGCAGCGAAAGAAGGGCAAGTACGGCTACTTCGAAGCGTTCCGCCGAACCAAGGATCCAACCACGTTCTCCGTGCTGTTCGAAGACACGGCGGCCCTGCTGGGTCTGGGTATCGCGGCGATCGGCGTCTACCTCTCCCACGCGCTGAACGATCCACGCATCGACGGTTGGGCGTCGGTCGGCATCGCCGTCGTGCTTGCGGCCGCGGCCAGCCTGCTGGCGCGTGAGAGCAAGGCCTTGCTGATCGGCGAGCCCGCCCAGCCCAGGTTGCTGGCGGAGGTGTGCACCATCGCCGGTGAGGTGCCGGGGATCGAGGCGGTGAACGGCGTGCTGACGGTGCAGGTCGGGCCCGACCATGTACTGGTCGCGCTATCCGCGGCGTTCGACGACGCGCTGACCACCGTGGAGATCGAGGAGTGCGTGCGGGAAATCGAGGCGCGCACGAAGGCGGCGAACCTGCCGATCGTGGCGCTGTTCATCAAGCCGCAGACGCCGGAAGGGTGGCGCGAGAGATTACGGCAACTGGACGGCAAGGCCTGAAAAAAGGTTCATCGTGGGATGCCGGGGACGCCGCGTGGGTGGGGACGTCGCGGCGCAGAGCCTTCGGTGCCCACCCTCGCTCTTCGGCGGCAACAGCCACCCAACGGCTCTCCGTCCAGCTGACCGTATCGTCGTGAGAGACCTTGGTGTCCACCCTCGAGGCGAGTTCCGCACAAGTGGAGCGGCCGTAGGCCAGATAGATACATGGGCCGCGTCAGCGGCCTTTCCGGCACGGAACGCGGAGGACTGTCTGAGCAGCGAGGGTGGGCACCAAGGTCTCCCCGCGAGACGCGCAAGTGTAGAGAGCGACGGCAAAGCCGAGCCCGCGAGGCCGAAGGCGAGCCATCTTCGAGGTGCGATGTGCCAAAGAGTGCCCGGCCCCGGTAATCCACGATGAACCAAAAAAAAGCCCCGCATGTGCGGGGCTTTTTTCAGGTCAGGAGTGCTCGCTTTCCTTCGGCGGCTTGCCGCGGCCTTCGATGTGTCCACCGAAGCCCATGCGCATGGCCGAGAGGAGGCGCTCGGCGTAGGTGTGGTCCTGACGCGAGCGGAAGCGGGCGAACAGGGCAGAGGTGAGCACCTCGGCCGGGACGGCTTCTTCGATCGCGGCGTTGACCGTCCAACGGCCTTCACCGGAGTCGTCGACGTAACCGGAGTAGTTGTCCAGCTCCGGGCCCTTGGCCAGGGCGCTGGCGGTCAGGTCGAGCAGCCAGGAGGAAACGACGCTGCCGCGACGCCAGACTTCAGCGATATCGGCCATATCCAGGCTGTAACGCTCGCGCTCCGGAATCTGCTTGCCGTCACGGTTCTTCAGGATGTCGAAGCCTTCCGCGAAGGCCTGCATCATGCCGTACTCGATACCGTTGTGGATCATCTTGACGAAGTGGCCAGCGCCCGCTGGACCGGCGTGCATGTAGCCATTTTCGACACGCGGATCGCGGCCATCGCGGCTTTCCGTGCGCGGGATATCGCCAGCGCCCGGGGCGAGGGTCTTGAAGATCGGATCGAGGTAGTCGACCGTGGCCTTGTCGCCACCGATCATCATGCAGTAGCCGCGATCCAGGCCCCAGACGCCGCCGGAAGTGCCGACGTCGACGTAATGCTGGCCCTTGGCGGCAAGCTCTTCGGCGCGGCGGGCATCGTCCTTGTAGAAGGTGTTGCCACCGTCGATGACGATGTCGTCCTTGCCCAGCAGGCCGCTCAGGGTCGTGATGGTGTTCTCGGTGATCTCACCGGAAGGGAGCATCACCCAGATGATTTTCGGCGAAGGAAGCGCCTTGACCATGGCTTCCAGGGACTCGACGGCTTCACCACCGTCCTTGGCCAGCGTGGCACGCGCGTCGGCGTTGTTGTCGTACACCACGGTCTGGTGACCGTCCCTCATAAGGCGGCGGGCGATGTTGCCGCCCATGCGGCCCAGTCCGATCAAACCGATTTTCATGCGTGGGGTCCTCGATGAGTTCAACGTGGGGAATATGCGGATACCGTGGCGCGATGCAAGGTATACCTAGGGATGAGACGCTCGTATTGGCGTCCCGAAGGGGATTCAGGTCCCCATGGTAAACCGCATGTGAGTCCGGCGTCTTCCCGAATGGCAACTTGATTGACGGCCTCTTCAGCCAGCGGATGGGACCGTGAGCCTTTAAAGCCCAACGGGAGCGCGACATGGCCAATAATCGTCAAGACGACAATGAAAAGATCTGGTCGCTGATCAAGGACGCCCACATCGCCATGCTGACCAGCGAACGGGACGGTCGGCTCTACAGCCGGCCGATGGGGGCATCGCAGAAGGCTTTCGACGGCAGCCTCTGGTTCTTCACGCGAAAGAGCTCGCCGAAGGTCGCCGAGGTGGAGGCTCATCGCGAGGTCAACGTGTCCTATGCGAGCGCATCCGACAACAGTTACGTTTCGCTCTCGGGGCGCGCCTGGATCGTCGAGGACCGCGCGGCGATCGACGAACACTGGAACGAATGGATCAAGACCTGGTTCCCCGACGGCAAGGACGACCCGGACCTCGCCTTGATCCGCGTGGATGTCGACACCGCGGAATACTGGGATGGCCCCTCGTCGAAGATGGTCGTCGCTTTCGATTACCTCAAGGCGCGGATGACCGGCAAGACGCCCGACATGGGCGAGAATCGCAAGATCGATGTGCGCTGACCTGACCTTGCGCACCTGACTTTCGGCACGGTAGAGGCGGGCTTCGTTTGCCGGTTACGCTGAGGGGTCGTCCCCATGGTGCTACCGATGAAAAACGTTGCCCGCCTGTCGATCGCCAGCCTCGCCCTCGTGGGTTCGCTGGGCGCTTCGGCCGCGACCTTCGACCCGCGCGAGACCTTCGCACCCTTCACCTATCCCCAGCAGGCCACCGCCTATCGCTCGGGCAGTGGCATGCCCGGCCCGCTTTTCTGGCAGAACCGCGCCGACTATGAGCTCGCGGCCACGCTGGATCCGGTGAAGAACACGATGGTGGGCAAGGCGACCATCCACTACACCAACAACAGCCCGGACGCGCTCGACGTGCTCTGGCTGCAGATGGACCAGAACCGCTACACCACGGACGCGCGCGGCAACTTCACTTCGGGCCGCACGCCTAAGCAGCATACCGATGGCTACCGCGTCGCCACGGTAACGCTCGAGCAGGGCGGGAAGACCGTCAAGGCCAGCTATGTCGTCGCCGATACACGCATGCAGGTGCGCCTCCCTGAGCCTGTCGCGGCCCGCGGTGGCAAGGTCACCCTGACCATCGAATATTCTTACGATCTGCCGGGCGACTTCGGCGGGCGCACCGGTTTCGCTCCTTCCAAGAACGGCAATATCTACGAGATGGCGCAGTGGTATCCGCGCATGTGCGTCTACGACGATCTGCGTGGATGGGACACCGCGCCCTTCCTCAACAGCGAGTTCTATCTCGAATACGGCGATTTCGACTACGCCATCACCGTTCCGGCCAACATGATCGTGGCGGGCTCCGGTGAGCTGGTGAATCCTGAGGACGTGCTCACCGCCGCCCAGCGCGATCGCCTGGCCAAGGCACGTGACAGCGATGCCACGGTCATGATCCGCACGCCGGCTGAAGTGACCGATCCCGCCAGCCGCCCGGGCAAGACGGGCACGCTGACGTGGAAGTTCCGCATGAAGAACACCCGCGATGTCGCGTTCGGCGCCTCGACGGCCTATGTGTGGGACGCTGCGCGGATCAACCTGCCCGAGGGCAAGAAGGCGCTGGCGATGTCCGTCTACCCCGTGGAAAGCGTGGGTAACGACTCCTGGGGCCGTTCGACGGAGTACCTGAAGGCCTCCGTCGAACACTTCTCGACCAAGTGGTACCCGTACCCGTATCCGGTGGCGGTGAATGAAGCGGGCTCCGCGGCCAGCGGCATGGAGTATCCAGGCATCGTGTTCGATCCGATGAAGGCGCCGGCGAAGCCCCTGCACATGGTCACCGCGCACGAGATCGGCCACACCTGGTTTCCGATGATCGTTGGCACCGACGAGCGCCGTAACGCGTGGATGGACGAAGGCTTCAATACCTTCATCGATGTGTACGAGRCGGACGCCTTCCATCATGGCGAGTTCGCGCCCAAGCGCGACAGCGAGTATTCGCCGAAGGGTGGCAACCCGGTCGACGAGATCCTCCCGTTACTGGCCGATCCCGATGCACCGAACCTGCTGATCGGCGCGGACATGGTCAAGGAGAAGTACCGCCATCCCGCGACGTACTTCAAGGCGGCGCTTGGCCTGGTGTTGCTGCGCGAGCAGATCATCGGCCCAGAGCGTTTCGATCCCGCCTTCCGCAAGTACATCGCGACCTGGGCCTACCACCATCCTTCGCCGTCGGATTTCTTCCGCCTGATGGAAAGCGAAGCGGGTGAGGACCTTTCGTGGTTCTGGCGTGGGTGGTACGCGAACAACTGGCAGCTGGACATGGCGATCACCAAGGTCGAAGGCTCGGTCGTGACCATCGAGAACCGCGACCAGCTGGTGATGCCAGCCACCTTGCGCGTCACCTTCGACGACAAGACCACGCGCGACATCCGCGTGCCGGTGGAGACCTGGCAGCAGCACAAGAGCTTCGACCTGACGGTGCCCGGCGGGCGGAAAATCGTCGCTGCCACGATCGACCCGGATCACGTCATTCCCGATCGTGACCGCTCGAACAACAGCTGGCCGGTGGCCGCTGCCGGAAAGGGCGGCTGATACCCATGTCGCCACGCACCGCCGCGATTTCGAATCTCTATGCGATCGTCGTTGCGGCGGTCGCGTGGTCCGGGCTGATGTTGCAGTACTGGTTGATCCTGTGGTCCGGGACGATCGGTCATGCCACGGTGCGTTATTTCAGCTTCTTTACCATCCTGTCCAATCTGCTCGTCGCGCTGGTTGCAACCGCCGCGGCCACCGGTGGCAGCTGGGCGCCGCTGCGCGTATGGCGAAAGCCGCGCGTACGCGGTCTCGCTGCGCTGTGCATCGCCGTCACCTGCCTGATCTATGCCACGATCCTCGCCGGTCAATGGCATCCGCAGGGGCCCCAGCTCATCGCGGATCGCATCGTGCACTATGTCGTGCCTTTCCTGTATCTGTTCTGGTGGGTGGCATTGTTGCCCCACGGCACATTGGTATGGCGCGATGCGCTTCGCTGGTTGTTGTTTCCGCTGGTGTTTCTTGCATGGACGCTGCTGCGAGGCGCGGTGGTGCATGAGTATCCGTATCCGTTCGTGGACGCGGATCGCCTGGGCTACGCCACGGTACTGATCAACGCGCTCATGGTTGCGCTGGTCTTCGTCGTGCTCGGCCTCGGCCTCGTCGCCGTCGATCGCGTGATTGCCCGCTACACCAACGCCTAGCGTTATTCTTGCTTTGCATTGACCCTCGATTCACGGAGTCGCTGCGATAACCGGACCGCTGCCAAAGCATGAGGTCCGTCATGAGCAAGACGCCGTTCGACGCATCTGCATTGCATGAGAGGTTTGACCGGCTCGATCATGCGCGTCTTCCCGAGCGTGTCGTCAATGCTCGTGGTGCCGGTGCCCATGGGTATTTCGAAGCCTATGAATCGATGGTGTCGTTGACCCGTGCCGATTTCCTAAGGGAGAAAGGCAGGCGTACACCCGTCTTCGTGCGATTCTCCACCGTATCGGGTTTTCGCGGGTCGACCGACCTTGCGCGCGATGTGCGCGGTTTCGCCGTCAAGTTCTATACCGAAGAGGGCAACTACGATCTTGTCGGCAATAACATGCCGGTGTTCTTCATCCAGGACGCCATGGTATTTCCCGACCTCGTGCAGGCAGCGAAGCCCGATGTGCACAACGAGATGCCGCAGGCGGCGACAGCGCAGGATGCGTACTGGGAGTTCATTTCCCACATGCCCGAGTCCATGCACATGATCATGTGGGCCATGTCGGACCGGGCCATCCCGCGAAGCTACCGCATGATGGAAGGCTTTGGCGTGCATACGTTTCGCATGGTCAACGCGGCCGGTGAGGGATGCTTCGTCAAGTTCCACTGGAAGCCGGCACTCGGGTTGCACGCCGTGACGTGGGACGAGGCGATCAAGATTTCCGGTAACGATCCGGATTTCCACCGCCGCGATCTCTTCGACGCGATCGAGGCGGGCGAGTATCCGGAATGGGAATTCGGCGTGCAGGTGGTGGACGAGAAGGATCGCCACGCCTTCGACTTCGACCTGCTCGACCCTACCAAGCTGATTCCCGAGGAGGTCGTTCCCGTTCGCCGTATCGGCAAGCTGGTGCTTGATCGCAACCCGCGCAATTACTTCGCGGAAACCGAGCAGGTGGCTTTTCATCCGGGTCACGTCGTACCCGGCATCGACCTTTCCGAGGATCCGCTATTGCAGGGGCGCGTGGCGGCATACGCACGCGCGCAGGCATTGCGTCTGGGTGTCGGCGATGGACACGACCTGCCGATCAATCTTGGCAGTGCGCCGTCACGCGATCGATCGCGCTTCCGGGGCCATGGCTCGCGCAGCGATGCCTTCCGCGATCACTTCACGCAGGCGCGGATGTTCCTGCATAGCCAGTCCGAGCCCGAATACAACCACCTTTGTCACGCGCTCGAATTCGAACTGGGTAAGGTGAGTTCGCCAGCGGTACGTCAGCGCATGTTGTTCATGCTTGCCCAGGTCGACGA
>NZ_JBFUIT010000209.1:0-7257 GCF_056401735.1 Luteibacter sp. P4_D7_3 | reverse complement strand
GGGCACAATCGACGTAGTCATGAAGGCCGGGAGCGACCCGGCCATGGCAACGGAGAAGGCACATGCGTTTCATGGTGATCCTCAAGGCGACGAAGGCGTCGGAAGCCGGCGAGATGCCCAGCGAGGCATTGATGACGGCGATGATCAAATTCAACGAGGAACTGGTTAAGGCGGGCGTGCTCCTCGCCGCCGATGGGCTGCGCCCGAGCAGCGACGGCGCCCGTATCCGCTTCGCCGGCGACCGGCGGGATGTCACCGATGGCCCCTTTGCCGAGACCCGTGAACTGGTCGCCGGTTACTGGCTGATCCAGACGCGTTCACTCGACGAGGCCATCGAATGGATGAAACGGGCCCCCAACCCGATGGAAGGAGACGAGTCGGAGATTGAGATTCGTCGCATGTTCGAGATGGATGATTTCGGCGAAGAGTCGTTGACACCCGAAGCCCGCGCCACGGTGGAACGCATGCACGCGGAAGTCGCCTCGAAGTCCTGATCCCTCCTCCTGAAGGAACACCACCATGACCGTTACCCCCTACCTCAGTTTCAACGGCAACTGCGAGGAAGCCTTCGAGTTTTATGCGAAGGTGCTCGGCGCGAAGATCATCATGATGGGCCGATACAAGGATATGCCGCCGCAGCCCGGGCAGCCCGCCTTGCCCAAAGACTTCGAAGAGAAAGTCATGCATGCCCGGTTACAGATCGGTGACCAGTGGTTGATGGCCTCGGACTGTCCGCCCCATATGCCGTTCCCAGGGATGCATGGTGTCTCGATCGCCCTGGGCTTCGATCAGGCGTCCGACGCGGACCGCGTGTTCGCCGCCTTGTCCGCCGGCGGAAACGTTCATATGCCGATCGCCGAGACGTTCTGGGCCGAGCGTTTCGGCATGTTCACCGACAAGTTCGGCACCAGCTGGATGATCAACGGTGCCGAGAAACATCCGAATCCTTGAGCGGAGCAGCCCATGCGCTTTCTGATCGTACGTAAGGCCGACACCGACAGCGAAGCCGGGGCGTCACCCAGCCGCGATCTGGTCGACGCCATGGCCGAGCATCTCGACACGCTTGCAGCGGATGGCCGCTTCCTCGCGGGAGAGGGTCTCAAGCCCAGCCGCGACGGGGTGCGCATCCATTTCGCGGATGGCCGCAAACCCGTGATGGTCGACGGCCCCTTCGCCGAAACGAAGGAGCTGGTCGCTGGTTTCAGCATCATCGAAGCCGACTCGATGGAGCAGGCCGTGGCCTGGGTATCGGCGTGGCCTGCCGAGGACGCCCATGGCGCAGCCGAGGTTGAAGTACGCCCCCTCGGTTGCCCGGGCGGCCTGTCCGGCTTCGGCGACCCGGCCGAGGGCGACTCGGAGCTGCCGCGCTACATGGTCATGCTCAAGGCCAACGAGCGTAGCGAAACGGACTTCGATCCGGGCCCGGACGTCCTCGGTAAGATGATGGAAGCAAACAAGGCCGGCCACGAGGCTGGTTTTCTCATCGCCGGCTTCGGCCTGTCATCCAGCCGGCATGCGAAGCGGGTTCGTTTCAGCAAGGGACATGCCACCGTGATGGACGGGCCGTTCGCCGAAATCAAGGAAATGGTTGCAGGATTCTGGGTACTGCGCGTGGCCTCACTCGACGAGGTCATTGCCTGGACGCAGACCTATCCGTTCCCCGACGGCGACGACGCCCGCCTGGAAATCCGACCGCTGTATGCCATGCGGGAGCTGCTCGCCACGTTGAGCTGATGCGGCGTCGCAGCTTGCCCCGTCATGACGACGGGTGGTTTGATCCGTCGTCATGACCCTCCGCGATGCTCACCGCGCGATCGACGCGATCTGGAAGATCGAATCGCCACGATTGATCGCGACCATCGCACGGATGGTTCGCGATGTCGGGCTGGCCGAGGAACTGGCCCAGGATGCCCTGGTCGTGGCCCTCGAGCAGTGGCCCACCGCCGGCGTACCCGACAATCCGGGTGCGTGGCTGACCCAGACGGCAAAGCATCGCGCGATCGATCGCATTCGCCGTGAACGCATGGCCGGACGCAAGCTGGAAGCCCTGGGCAAGGACATGGAAGGCATGCTCGAATCGGCCGATGACGCGCTGATCGACGCCCTGGACGACGATATCGGCGATGACATGCTGCGGCTGATCTTCACGGCCTGCCATCCCGTGCTCTCCATCGAGGCCCAGGTCGCTCTCACCCTGCGCCTGCTCGGTGGCCTGACCACGGACGAGATCGCACGCGCCTTCCTGGTTCCCGAAGCGACCGTCGCGCAGCGCATCGTTCGCGCGAAGCGCAGCCTTGCCGACGCATCGGTGACTTACGAAGTTCCCCGAGGGGACGAGCTGAAGGAGCGCCTCGCCTCGGTGCTTCGCGTGGTCTATCTCGTATTCAACGAAGGCTATGCGGCGACGACGGGCGGCGACTGGATGCGTCCGGCGCTGTGCGCCGAGGCACAGCGACTGGGCCGCGTCCTTGCCGGCCTGATGCCGGCCGAAGCCGAAGTACACGGACTGGTCGCCCTGATGGAAATCCACGCGTCGCGTGCCGGCGCACGGACGCGTCCCGACGGCGAACCGATCCTCTTGCTGGAACAGGACCGCGGTCGCTGGGATCGCTTGCTGATCGGCCTCGGACTGAAGGCGCTTGAACGGGCGGAGCGCCTGGACGGTGCGAAGGGGCCCTACGCCCTTCAGGCCGCTATCACCGCCTGTCACGCGCGTGCGGCACGCGCTGAGGACACCGACTGGGCGCGCATTGCGGCGCTCTACGCGGCACTCGTCGAGGTCGTGCCCTCGCCGGTCGTCGAACTCAACCGGGCCGTGGCGGTATCGATGGCCGAAGGACCCGAGGTCGCGCTGGATATCGTCGAAACACTGGTGGACGAACCTTCGATGAAGGACTACCACCTCCTGCCCAGCGTTCAGGGCGACCTGCTGTTTCGACTCGGTCGCTACGCAGCGGCACGCGAGGCATTCCTGCGTGCCGCCGCCATGACGCGTAACGACCGTGAGCGCACTTTGCTGGAAGCGCGCGCGGCTGCATGCGTCGAATAAGTGGGATGTAGCGGCACCTGAACGCCCGAAGCTGGCCGGGCTGGCAGTGCCCGCCGGCAGACGCTATGCTGCATCGCAAATGCAATGCAGGAGAGGCGTCATGAAGTCCGCCACCATCCCATCCATCCGCGTAGAGCCGGCATTCCGCGAACAGGCCGAGAGCGTGCTTCGCAATGACGAAACCCTTTCGTCGTTTGTTGAAACTGCCATGTCCGAAGCCATCGATCGCCGCAGGATGCAGAGCGAATTCATCGCTCGCGGCATTGCCTCACGAGACGAAGCGGCACGCACCGGCGTCTATCACGCCGCCGCCGATGTACATAAGGAGATCGCCGAACGATTGGCCCGGTCCCGAAAAGCGAAAGGCAAATAATGAGCTACGAGGTCCGTTACACCGATGCCGCGCTAACGGACCTTCGTCGGCTCATGGACTTCATCGACGAGCTCGACGCGACGTTGGCCGACCGAGCGCTCGATGCGATTGTCCGCGCCTCTGCGTTGCTCGAATCATTTCCTTTCACGTGTCGCAAGGCCTCGCCCGACAACCCCTTTCTGCGTGAACTCGTCGTATCGTTCGGTGCGACGGGTTACGTCGCACTCTTCGACATCACCGGCAACCGGGTCACCATCGTCGCGCTTCGTCACCAGCGTGAGGATGRTTTCCTCTACTGACGAGTCTCAGTGCTTGACCTCGATATCGACATTGGCGCCGTCGGGCAGGTCATCAAGCTGTTGCAGGATGGAACCGGTGAGCTCGAAGTGTTCTTTCGCCGGGACCGGATTCAGGTTCTCGACCGTGTACTCGCCTTCCACGAAGATCGGCAGCGTGACATAGCTGTAGCACTCGCCTTCCGCGCGGGTCTTACCTGCTTCGAGCAGGGCTTCGATGAGTCCCGGAAGGAGCCAGTCGTCCGCAGCTTCTTCGCGAAGCAGGTTGTTGAACTCGGGCACGTTGTCCGCCACGCGCTCGACTTCAGCGGTGCCTGTGTTCAGCCAGAATATGCCGCCGGCGTCGGCTTCGAAAAACATGTCGCCGAGTGCCGTGAAAAGCAGCGGAGTGAAGGCGTCACCGATGAGCCAGTTCCAGGAGTCGGCGAGCGCGTCGATCGCTTCCTTGTCCGGCGTGCAGATGAGGTCGTTCCAGGTAAGCGCCATGGGGCTGGCCTTCGTACGTATCGGGGGAGGGTCCAGGGATTTTAAGCCCATTCCCCCGGAGGCGTACTTTCAGCGGTAGAGACCGGCGATGACGGCGTCGACGAAGGCGGTGCGCGCCCTGGCCTGTTCATCGTTCGTGGCCACCGGCCATGCGGCCAACTGCGCGATCACCAGATGGCGGGCGGGATCGACATAGAGCAGCTGCCCGAAGATACCGATACCCGCGAAGGCGCCGTTATCGTACGTCCACCACTGATAGCCGTAGCCGCGGCCGGGCACGCCGAAATCGGCGTGCTTGTGGGTCGCGTCGGCTATCCAGCCTTCCGCCACCACGGGCTTTCCGGCGGCGATCCCTCCGTCGAGCAGGAACTGCCCCAGGCGGGCGTAGTCCGCCAGCGTTGCCGATACGCCCGAGCCACCCGCTTCGGTACCGTCGACCTCGTCCTTCAGCCAGAGCGCATCCGAGGCCATGCCGTAGGGCTTCCAGATTTTCTCGGAGAGATACGCGGCCAGTGTCTTGCCGGTGGCGCGGGTGACGAGGATGCCGATCAGGTCGGTCTCACCGGTCTTGTAGACCCAGCGCTCACCCGGTGCGAACTCGCGCGGGAGCCCAGCCATGTAGGACACGAGCAGTGGCACGCCGGGTTGGCGCGCGCCTTCGTACATCATGGCGACATCGGATCTGGGATCGACGTAATCCTCGTTCCAGCGAACCCCCGACGTCATCGTCAGCAACTGCCGCACGGTTACGTCGCGGTACGCGCCGGCGGCAAGTTCGGGGATGTAGCGGGTGACCTTGTCGTCGAGGCTGTGAAGGGAGCCATCGCGTAACGCCGCGCCCACCAGGGTCGAGGTGAACGACTTGGCCACGGAGAATGAGGTCCAGCGGGTTTCCGGTGTGGCGCCGAGGCCGTAGCGTTCCAGGCGCACGCGGCCGTCCTGCAGGACCATGATGCCGGCGACGTGATGTGCCGCCATGTAAGTGTCGAGCGTATCGCCGTCGACGAAGTGGGGCTGGATGGGTAGGCCCGCAGGGAGTGGGTGTGCGATGCCATGACGTACGACGTTGCTGGCGTAGTGCGTCTCCATCGCGCGGAAGGCCGCTTCACGCTGCGGTTGATTCCAGAACAGCACGTCGGTACGACGGGCGTGTGGCGTGGCGCACGCGGCCAGCAGGGCCGCAGCGGCGAGGCTGACCCAACGCACGCACTTCATGCGGCCTTCCTGGTGCGCCGGCGCACTTCATAGGCGCCAAGCGCGAGCGACGCCAGCACGAAGGGCCCCAGGCCATAGATCGCGCGGTAGGCCAGCAACGCGGCGAGCACCTGCGCGCGTTGCTCCTGCGGAAAGGCGGCAAGCGTGATCGCCTCGAAGGCGCCAATACCGCCGGGCGTGTTGCTGACGATGCCGGCCAGGATGGCGCCGACGTAGATCGGCGCGAAGTCGAGGAAGTTTCCCGCGATGTCGGTCGGCAGCAACAGGTACATCGCGGTGATCGCGGCAACCATTTCGACTACGCCGATGACGATCTGCGCGCCGGCCGAACGGACCGAGGGCACGGGCGTGGTGAATTTCCAGATCTTCAGTTCGTCGTGCTTGCCGGCCAGCCAGCGAAGCAGGAGAACAAAGAGGATGATCAACGCCAGCCCGAGCCACCGACCCCAGCCATGGGCGATGGCCGGCTCCAGCATCATGGCGATGGCGGTGACGGCAGCGAATCCCAAACCCACCGCAAAGCCGACCAGGCCGACCACACGTGCGACATCGGGTGCACCGACACCCTGGGTGGAAAGCATGCGATAGCGCAAGGCGGTGCCGGTGATCGCATGAAAGCCGAGCGCATTGCAGACGGCATGTGTGGTCACGCCGGAGAAGATCTTCATCCGCATCGACACCTTGCCGGGAACCACGGTCTCGACGGCAAACACGTCATAGGCTGTCAGGCAGGCCCAGCTGACCAGGGTCGCCAGGATCGAGCCACCGACGTGCCAACGTGGGATACGTTCGATGGCGGCAAGCACGTCGTTCCAGGCCATCCGCGCGATATAGCGATGCAGCAGGAAGATCGCGCCAGCAACGATGGCGGCGGTGAGCAGGTACTTGATGGCGCGGGTCGCGAAGACCCTGCCGCCCTGTTTGTCATGCCCTGCCGTCACTGCGGTCGCCTGTCTCGCCGGGTAGTCACTTACGAAAGGCGGGCATCATCCCACGTGCACCACCCGGCCGTCGCGGATTTCGAACGTGTGACCGTCGAGGGCGTCGACATCGGCGGGGTCATGGGTAATCACCATCAGCTGGAGATCGAGGCGTGCCTGCAGGGCCAGCAGTTCGGCGCGCATGCGGCCACGTAACGCGGGATCGAGCGCCGCGAACGGCTCGTCGAGCACGACGATGCCTGGCTCGGTTGCAAGAGCTCGCGCCAGGGCGACACGCTGCCGCTGTCCACCCGAGATACGCGATGGGTAGCTGTCGGCGACATTGCCGAGTTCGAAGCTGTCGATCCAGTGATGAACACGCTCGTCGCGCCGGCGGCGTCGCGGGTTCAGCCAACCGCGGTCCAGTCCGAACCCGATGTTCTGGGCCACCGTGAGGTGTGGGAAAAGGGCGTAGTCCTGGTACACGTAGGCCACGCCGCGCATCCGGGTGGGCAGGTCGACCCGGGCAACCGAGTCGTAGAGAACGCGGCCGTCGATGCGTACATGGCCCGAATCCGGCGTGAGCAGGCCGGCCACGGCGCGAAGGGTCAGGCTCTTGCCGGAACCCGACGGACCGAACAGGACGACGCGTCGGTGTTGCGAGACGATCGTCACGTCGAGCTCGAAGTGACGATCGTCCGAGCGCAGCGTCTTGCATACCGCGATATCGACGCTCACGGTCGCGACCGCCGCAGGTGATCTGGCGCCAGCCAGCCGGCTAGCAGCAAGGCGATAACACAGGTCGCCGAGGTCACGGCGACCATCAGGCCCGCCGTGGTGTCGTCGCCTGACTGCACCGCGGCGTAGATCGCCACCGACAGGGTCTGGGTACGGCCCGGCAGGTTGCCGGCGATCATC
>NZ_JBFUIT010000208.1:0-7291 GCF_056401735.1 Luteibacter sp. P4_D7_3 | reverse complement strand
CGCTGGGCGCGACGCGTCGCGACATTCTCGTTTACTTCCTCACCGAGAACGGCCTTATCAGCATGGGGGGCGCGCTTGCCGGTGTCGTACTGGCTTTCGCACTCAATGCGTGGATGATGCAGGCGTTCGAGACATCGCGGCTATCGTTGCTTTACGTCGGCTGCGGGATGTTGCTCCTGCTGTTGCTCGGGCAACTGGCCGTTCTCTCGCCTGCACGGCGTGCGTCACGCGTGCCCCCGGTGGAGGCGACGCGGACGATATGAGCCTGCGTCGACAGCAAGCTCAGACAGCGACAGGTGCCTTGATCGCCGGATACGGATCGTAATCCACGATGGCCACATCCTCGAAGCGGAAGTCGAAGATCGACTTCACCTCCGGGTTAAGCGAAAGCCGGGGAAGCGGGCGCGGCTCGCGAAGCAGCTGCTTGTCCGCCTGCTCCATGTGGTTCGAGTACAGGTGCGCATCGCCCAGTGTGTGCACGAAGTCGCCCACGTCCAGCCCGGTTACCTGGGCGATCATGTGGGTGAGCAGCGCGTAGCTGGCGATGTTGAACGGGATGCCGAGGAAGATATCGCCCGAGCGCTGGTACAGCTGGCAGGAGAGTTTGCCGTTGGCCACGTAGAACTGGAACATCGTGTGACAGGGCATCAGCGCCATCTTCGGCAACTCGCCCACGTTCCACGCGGAGACGATAAGACGACGCGAATCCGGGTTGCGCTTGATCTCGTCCACCACCCAGGCGATCTGGTCGACCACCTTGCCGTCGGCCGTGGGCCACGCACGCCACTGGCGTCCGTAGACAGGGCCGAGGTCACCCTTCTCGTCGGCCCACTCGTCCCAGATGCCGACACCGTTTTCCTTCAGGTAAGCGATATTCGTATCGCCCTGCAGGAACCAGATCAGCTCATGGACGATGGAGCGCAGGTGCAGTTTCTTCGTCGTGACCAGCGGGAAACCCTTCGCCAGGTCGTAACGCATCTGCCAGCCGAACACGCTGCGCGTGCCGGTGCCGGTCCGGTCCGATTTCTCGGTGCCGTGGTCGCGCACATGGCGCAGGAGTTCGAGATAGGACTGCATGACTCGGGACGATATCAGGTCGCCGTCGCGGGGGTGGCCGCGACGGGAGCGAGAGGGGCGTAGGGCGCGCGGCGCGACATCGCCAGCCACAGGATGCCCAGCGCGATCAGCGGCAGGGAAAGGACCTGCCCCATCGTGACCCAACCGAAGGCCAGGTAGCCCAACTGGGCGTCGGGCACGCGAACGAATTCGATGATGAAGCGGAAGCAGCCATACATCAGGGCGAACAGGCCCGAGACGGCATAGCGCCGGCGCGGCTTGAGCGAAAAGATCCAGAGCACGGCGAACATCACGACGCCTTCGAGTGCGAACTCGTAGAGCGGATTGGGATGGCGCGGCAGCGCATCGGGCGCGTGCGGGAAAATCATGCCGATGGGCAGGTCGGTGGGCTTGCCCCACAGCTCGCCGTTGATGAAGTTGCCCAGGCGGCCGAGCCCCAGGCCCAGGGGCACCAGCGGTGCGACGAAGTCGATCGTGTCGAAGAACTTGACGTTGTTCCGCCGCGACCACCAGATGCCGGCCACCACCACACCGAGCAGGCCGCCATGGAAGGACATGCCGCCGTCCCAGATGCGGAAGAGGGCCAGGGGGTCGGTCCATATCCAGGAGATGGCCGTGTAGAACAGCATGTAGCCGACCCGGCCGCCCAGCACCACGCCCATCATGCAGTAGAACATGAGGTCGCCGAAGCGGTCCGCGCTGACAGGCAAGCGACCCTGCCGGCGGCGATACTCGCCGAGCCCCCATCCGCCGAGGAAGCCGCCCAGGTACATGAGCCCGTACCAATGGACCTGGAGAGGTCCGAGGGACAGCGCGACGGGATCGATATTGACGACGAACGGAGTTGCCATGGAGGCCCCAGGAAGAACGCAGGACGCAAGTGTACCGCCCCCTCCGGCCCGCAGGTCGCCTTGTGGGCGGCCCCGGAATGGGCTATATCCCGGCGTGGGCGCTGTCCGGGGAGGACGGCGTGTAAAGGATGTACACCAAAGCAAGGGGAGTCGAACATGAAGTACCGCTTCGCGCGGCCGCTGCTGGCCGCGTTGTGCCTGGCCGCGTGTGCCACCGGCGTAGCTGCCGCCGATCTCATTCCGACGGCCGATTTCGCCCGTCGCCTGCCCTTGACCATGCCGCGCCTCTCGCCCGACGGCAAACATTTCTCGGTGGTCTATCACGACCCGGATGGCAAGTCGCACGGGGTGGCCATCTACCTTGTCGAGAAACCGACCCAGCCAGTCGCCCTCATCCGGATGCCCCCTTACGAGCTCCCGGCCGAGATCGTCTGGGCGAGCGCCACGCGTCTGGTCGTTGCCCGCGGCAAGCAGGACGGCTCGATCGGCAACACCTCGTACACCGGCGAGATCATGGCCGTCGATATCGACGGCAAGAATCCCGACTACCTGTATGGCTACGAGGCGGTTGGCAAGCGCTCGGCCACGCGCCAGACCGACTCGGGCTGGGGCGAGATCGAAGGCACACCGGCGCAGAGCAACGGTCACTTCTACCTGCGCGCCACGTCGTGGTCCGACAAGGACCGCAGCACGCTCTACGACGTCGACGCCACCTCCAGTACCCGCAAGCAGATGGCCGACATCGGCATCGGCGACATGAGCTTCATGATCTCGCCCGATGGCGTCGCGAAATTCTCGTTCGGCACGGACACCAACTTCACCTACGTGGTGTTCCATCGCGAAGGTAGCGGCTGGGCCAAGGTGCCCGAGAACGGAGATCTGCAGCGCTTCGTTCCCATCGCCTCGGTCGCCGGCAGCAACCGCATCTACGCTCGCTACAGTCCCAACGGCATGGGTGGCGAGTTCGTCGAGCAGGACGAGGATGGCGGCAATCGTCGGGTGGTCAGCAAGGACGATTTCAGTCTTGTCACGTCAAACGGATTGTGGACACCGGTGCCGCTGCGCCCCTTCGGCACCTACGCCGAGAGTGGCATTCCCAAGGTGACCTACGTCGATCCGCAGGAAACCATTTCCAAGTTGCACAGGGCGCTGTCGCTGAAGTTCCCGGGAAGCTTCGTCAACTTCATCGATTTCAGCGAGGACGGCAGCCAGCTGATGTTCGGCGTATCCAGCGACCGCGACCCGGGCCGCTACATGCTGATCGACACCAAGACGTACAAGGCAAGCAGCCTGTTCGCCATCGCGCCCTGGATCGACCCCGAAAAGATGGCCGAGCGCCGCCCGCTACGCTTCAAGGCCAGCGACGGCACGGAGCTCGAGGCGATCCTCACCTTCCCCAAAGGCAAGCCCGAGACCAACCTGCCGATGGTGCTCGTACCGCACGGCGGCCCGATCGGCATCAAGGACGACTGGTTCTACGATGAAGACGCCCAGTTCCTGGCCAATCGCGGCTACCTGGTCTTGCAAGTGAATTACCGTGGTTCCGGCGGTCGCGGAAACGGTTTCGAGGAGGCCGGTTATCTCAACTGGGGCACGCGGGTCCAGGAGGACCTGATCGACGGCGTGAAGTGGGCCATCGCCCAGAGCTACGCCGACCCCAAGCGCATCTGTGTCTATGGCGCCAGCTTCGGCGGCTACTCGGCCATGATGACCACCATCCGCGAGCCGGGGATGTTCAAGTGCGCCGTGGGCTACGCGGGCCTGTACGACCTGGCCATGATGTACAGCAAGGGCGACATCAAATCGACCAAGACCGGGCGCAGCTACCTCACCACGGTGGTCGGCCACGACGATGCCGACCTCGCCGCGAACTCGCCCGACCATCTGGCCGACAAGATCACCGTGCCGGTCCTGCTGGTTCACGGCGAGGATGACGAGCGCGTGCCCTTCGCCCAGTTCAAGGCCATGCGCGCGGCGATGGATGCTGCCCACAAGCCCTATGAAGTCCTCACCAAGTCCGGCGAGAAGCACGGGTTCGTCAAGCCGGAGAACATCGAGGAGTTCTATAACAAGCTGCAGGCATTCCTCGACAAGAACATAGGCAGCGGACAGCAGGCGACAGCGTCGACGCAGTAACACGCGGGCGCCCGGCTCACGGAGCTATCCGGAGACCGGGCGCCGACATGGATGCACCATCAGGGGAGTAAACGATGAATCACCGTTTCGTGCGGCCGTTGCTGGCCGCGCTTTGCCTTGTCACGACCGCCGCCGGTGCGGCCGAGTTGATCCCGGTGGCGGACTTCGCCCGCCGGATGCCACTCACCGAGCCCCGCCTTTCGCCGGACGGCCAGTACGTCTCCATGGCCTTCCACGATCCCGACGGCAAGACCGATGGCCTGGCGATCTACAAGGTCGGCGACATGACCACGCCGGTGACCCTGATCCGCATGCCGCCCTACGAAACACCAGCGAACATGCTTTGGGCCAGCAACACCCGACTGGTGGTTGCGCGCGGCAAGATCGACGGCTCGATCGGGCAGGCTTCGTACACCGGCGAGCTGATGGCCATCGACGTCAATGGCAAAAACCCGGATTACCTCTTCGGTTACGAAGCCGTCGGCAGGCGCAACGCCACGCGTGCGATCGACCGCGGGTGGGGCACCCTCGAAGGCGCACCGATCGACGCGAACGGCCACTTCTACGCGCGCGCCACCCTGTGGAACGACCAGGAACGCAGCACCCTATACGACATCGATGCGCAGACGAGCGCACGCAAGCAGCTGGCCGACATCGGCCAGCCCAACATGAACTTCATGATCGCGCCCGATGGCACGGCGCGCTTCGCTTACGGCGATGGTATCGACTACAAGTGGGCGGTGTACCACCGCGAGGGCGGCGGCTGGGCGAAGCTCGCCCTCGATCAGGAACATCGCGGCTTGCGGCCCCTGGCTTCCGTGGCGAACAACGACAAACGGTTCTATGCCGTCGCAAGCCCCGAAGGCCGGGGCGGCGAGCTCATTGAAGAGGACGAGGACGGCAGCAACCTCAAGGTCATCCGTAAGGACGACTTCGGCAAGGTATCCCCAGGCGGCCTGTGGACGCCGGCGCCCCTGCGTCCCTTCGGCACGATCGTCGACACGGGCATTCCGAAGGTTGAATACATCGACCCGCAGGCGCCGATCTCGAAGCTTCATATGGCCTTGTCGCTGAAGTTTCCAGGCACCTTCGTCAAGTTCGTCGACTTCAGTCGGGACGGCGGCCAACTGATGTTCGAGGTGACGAGCGACCGCGAACCCGGCCGCTACATGCTCATCGATACCAAAACCTACAAGGTCAGCAAGCTGTTCGATGCGAAGCCGTGGATCGACCCGGCGACGATGTCCGAGCGGCGTCCCCTCCACTTCAAGGCCAGCGACGGCCTGGAACTCGAGGCCATCCTCACCTTCCCGAAGGGTCGCCCGGAGGCCGATTTGCCGATGGTGCTGTTGCCCCACGGTGGCCCTCACGGCATCGCCGACGAGTGGTACTACGACACTAACGCGCAGTTCCTGGCCAGCCGCGGCTATCTCGTGCTGCAGGTGAATTACCGGGGCTCGGCGCTGCGCGGGACGAGCTTTGAAACCGCCGGCTTCCTGAAGTGGGGCACGCGGATTCAGGAAGACCTGATCGACGGCGTGAAGTGGGCGATCGCGCAGAACTATGCCGACCCGAAGCGGGTGTGCGTCTTCGGCGCCAGCTTCGGCGGCTATTCGGCCCTGATGACCCCGGTGCGCGCACCGGGCGTGTTCAAGTGCGCCGTGGCCTACGATGGCATTTACGATCTGGACATGATGTACAACAAGGGCGACATCCAGGAGAAGAAGTCGGGCGTCAACTACCTCACCCGCGTCATCGGCCGGGACGAGGCCGACCTGGAGGCGAACTCCCCGGTCCATCTCGCCGACAAGATCGACGTGCCGGTATTCCTGATTCACGGCGAAGACGACCAGCGCGCCCCGTTTGCCCAGTTCAAGGCCATGCGTGCGGCCCTGGACGCGGCGCACAAGCCGTACGAGACGCTGACCAAGGCCGACGAGCGCCACGGCTTCGTCAAGCCAGCCAATGTCGAGGAGATGTACAACCGGCTCGCGGCGTTCCTGGAGAAGAACATCGGCCCCGGCCAGCCGCAGACGACGGCATCGACCCAGTAACGAGCCAGGAGGCGGCCGGCGGAAGGAGAGCATGACTTCCGCCGGTTGCCGCCGTCACGCCGCACGCGTTATCTTCGGGGGATCGTCGAGCCCGGGTGGGGTATGGCGGGGCTTGGGAGGCTTCAGGGTATGTACGTCAATTCCGGGCACAAGCGCCTCGTCGCAGGGCGACGCGTAGCGCTTGCCGTAGCGCTCGGAGCCTGTTTGCTCAACGTTGGCGTCCGCGCCCAAGAGACCAGTCCGTCCGCCGAGATGCTTGCGCCGGTGAACGTCAGCGTCACCGGTTCGCGAATCCGCGGCACCGACGTCGAAACCGCCCAGCCCGTCTTCACCATGGATCGCCAGGCCATCCGCGACACGGGCCTCACCAGCCTGGCCGATGTCATCGGCCGTATTCCGTCCGCGGGGACGCCGGAAGTCACACCGCAGGACACGCTCTCATCCAGCACCGACGCCGGTGGCCGCTACGCCAACCTGCGTAACCTTGGCGCCGTGCGTACCTTGATCCTGGTCAACGGCCGTCGCTGGACCACCAGCCTTAACGGCCTTACCGACCTCTCCACCATTCCCGTGGCGATCGTCGAGCGCATCGAAGTCCTCAAGGATGGCGCCTCGTCGATCTACGGCTCCGATGCCATCGGCGGTGTCGTCAACATCGTCACGACGGATCGCTTCGAAGGCGCGTCCGCCGACGTGCTCTACGGCGTCAACGGCAAAGGTGACGGCACCCAGAAGAACGGCACGTTCACCTGGGGCAAGAGTACCGAGCGCGCCTCGATCATCCTCGGCGCCAGTTACGAAGACGGCGACGAACTGGACGACAGCAAGCGCTCACTGACCCGCACGGCCTACGGTCCGCGCCATCCGGACGATGGATTCGGCATGGGCCCTTACGGTGGCGTGGTCGATCCTCGTGCCGCAGGCACGGCCGGTGCCGGCACGTATGCTGCCGACGGCTCGTGGACGCCCAACCGTTACGTCGTCAACCATCCAGGCGGCGTGGTCGGTAACCCCGCGGACCTCGCCAACTACCACCCGTACGACGTCAACAGCAACGCCGACAAGTATTCGACGCCACAGGACATGACCTTTCGCGCGAGCAGCAAGCTGCGCAATCTGTTCGCGACGGGCCGCTACAACGTTACCGACGACATCGCCCTGCGTGGCATGGCC
>NZ_JBFUIT010000207.1:0-7306 GCF_056401735.1 Luteibacter sp. P4_D7_3 | reverse complement strand
GTCCGTTGCCGGCGCCTTGATAGTGGTTGTTCCAGCCATGGCTGGCGATGCCACCCTTGTGCACCCCGAACAGTGGCCCCAAGCCGCATCACCGCTGCCGCCTGACCCGGCGATCGAATCCCGGATCCACGCTCTACTGACGAAAATGTCGGTCGAGGACAAGGTYGGCCAGATGATCCAGGCCGACATCAAGTACGTGACGCCGGACGACGTTCGCCAGTACCGGCTGGGATCGATCCTGGCCGGGGGTAACTCCAAACCGCCCGGCCAGCCGTACCCCATTGCCACGCAGTGGCAGGCGTTGTCCGATGCCTTCTACCGCGCGTCCATGGACACCTCGCGTGGCGGACTGGCGATCCCGGTGCTGTTCGGTATCGACGCCGTGCATGGCCACAACAACCTCGTCGGCAGCACGTTGTTTCCGCAGAACTCCGCTCTGGGTGCCACGCGCGATCCGCAGTTGATCCACGACATCGGTGAGGTCACGGCACAGGAGCTGCGCGCCAGCGGCATCAGCTGGACCTTCGCGCCCACGCTCACCGTGCCGCAGGATGTGCGCTGGGGTCGTTCGTACGAAGGCTATTCGCAGAATCCGGCCCTGGTAGCGCAATACGCCGCCGCCGTGATCGGTGGCCTGGAGGGCAAGGCGGGTACTCCCCAGTTCCTGGATACCGGGCATGTGATCGCTACCGCCAAGCACTTCCTCGGCGACGGTGGCACCCACGATGGCAAGGACCAGGGGGATGCCAGGATCAGCGAGGCGACGCTGCGCGACATCCACGCGGCCGGCTATGCGCCTGCGATCAAGGCCGGCGTGCAGGTAGTGATGGTCTCGTTCTCCAGCTGGAACGGGGTCAAGATGGCCGGCAACACGTCCCTGATCACCGGCGTGCTGAAAGAGCGCATGGGCTTCGACGGGATCGTGTTGGGCGACTGGAACGCGCACGGGCAAGTGCCGGGCTGCGCCAACGAGGACTGCGCCGCGGCATACAACGCCGGGCTGGACATGCTTGAGGCACCCGACTCCTGGAAAGGCCTGTACAAGAACACGCTGGCCGAGGTGAAAGCCGGGGTGATTCCGATGAGCCGCGTCGATGATGCGGTGACCCGCATCCTGCGGGTGAAGATGCGTCTTGGCATGTTCGAGGCTGGCCTGCCATCGGCTAATCCACTGGCCGCCAAGTCGGCGCAAGTGATCGGAAGTCCTGCGCATCGCGATGTGGCGCGTCGGGCAGTACGCGAGTCACTGGTGCTGCTGAAGAACAACCAGGCGGTGCTACCCATCGATCCGCGCAAACGGATCCTCGTCGCCGGCGATGGCGCCGATAACATCTCCAAGCAGAACGGTGGCTGGACGCTGACCTGGCAGGGTACCGGCCTGACCAACGCGAATTTCCCGGGAGCCACCTCCATATGGGCGGGACTCGAGGCGCAGGTGAAGTCGGCTGGCGGCAGTGCCGAACTCTCGGTAGAGGGCGAGTACAAGCAGAAGCCCGATGTCGCCATCGTGGTGTTCGGCGAAGACCCCTATGCCGAGTTCCAGGGAGACCTGCCGAACCTGGCATACCGTCCGGGCAACGATCACGACCTCGACCTGATTCGCAAGCTACGAGGGAAGGGCGTGCCCGTGGTGGCCGTCTTCCTGACAGGACGGCCGTTGTGGATGAATCGCGAGATAAACGCCGCCGACGCCTTTGTGGTCGCGTGGCTCCCGGGCAGCGAAGGGGAGGGCATAGCCGACGTCCTGCTGCGCACCGGTGACGGGCATGTGGCGCATGACTTCCACGGCAAGCTGGCCTATGCATGGCCACGCAATGCGCTGCAGATACCTGTCGCTGCCGCCGCAAAAGGCGAGCGTCCGCAGTTTCCCTACGGCTTCGGCCTGACCTATGCCGATAGCCAGAAGACCGGTACGCTGTCTGAGGAACCGGGACTTGTACTGAGCAGTGCGCAGGCCGGCGTCTACTTCACCCGAGGCAAGCCGGCACAGGATTTCGTCGTGAGACTGACCGGCGCGAACGGCGCCGTGACGAATGTCGTTGCCACGCCGGCCGCCACGGCAGACGGAAGCCTGCATATCAGCGCGCTCGACTATAAGGCGCAGGAAGACGCGCGCAGCCTGAGCTGGTCCGGTACCGGTAACGATGTCGCAAGCGTTGAACTGGTGGCTCCGGCGCCACTCGATGTCGATCGGGAAACCAATGGCGACGTTCTACTGGTGACGACGTTGAGGGTTGATACGGTGTCACCGGGGGACACCTCGACGATCGGGATCGGCTGCGGAGCGGGCTGCAGGGGTCAGGTGACAGTGGGACCACAGCTTGCCGCGCTGCCTAAAGCGCAATGGTTGAAGGTGGGCATTCCGTTGAAATGTTTCCGCGATGCCGGCGCGAATATGAGCAAGGTAGATCGGCCCTTCCAATGGTCCAGTCATGCCGGCACGCAGATTGCGATCACAGACGTGTCGCTCAGCACGGTAGCGGACCGCGCCCTGACGTGTCCAACGCACGGGGACAAACCGTGAAGCTCGCCAGGGTATCCATTTGCGCTGCACCAATATCGAGTCGTCGATACGTTCGATAAGCGGTGCGGGGCCGTTCTGCAAGAGTTTGTGAATACGTGGATGACTTGCTGCCCTGCGGCAAGCATTCATCGCAAGGGAGCTCTATTATCCTGTAATGACAGCGCTGTCATTCGGGGTTGGTAGCGCGCCAGGGGAGTTGGGAAATCTTTGTCATGGCCGCCGCGTGCGGCGGACATCACTGATCCGACGATTGATCGATGGGGAGAGCCAGATGAATCTGCGTCACAAGTTGTTGTATGTCGCTATGACACTCGCGTTTGCGCCGGGCACGCTGCTTGCGGCGGATCAGGACGCGACGGCGCAAAGTGCGCCATCGAAGAATCCAGAGGGTGCCGACAAGAAAGTCCAGAACCTGGACGCCATTTCGGTCAGCGCGACCAAGCGCGATACGCCGCTGCAGAAGACGCCGGTGGCGGTCACGGCGATCACCGTCGACACGCTCGACAGAGAGCGGGTCATGACCGTGCAGGACCTGACCAAACTGGTCCCGGGCCTGCAAGGCACGTCGCAAGGCGATCATGGCGTCGTGACGCTCACCCTTCGCGGCATCGGCAACGACAGCGCCAAGACCGAGTACGCCGATCCCGAAGTCGCCACCTTTGTCGACGGCGTGTACGCACCACGCGCCGAAGCGGCGTCCGGTCTGTTGCTGGACATGGATGGCGTCGAAGTGCTGCGTGGCCCCCAGGGCACCCTCTGGGGCCGCAACTCGACCGCCGGCGCCATCAGCTTCCAGACGGCCAAGCCGGACATCGGCGCGGGCTTTTACGGCAATGCGCAGGTCGAGGCGGGCAACTACAACCAGATCGGCTCCCGCGCCGCGTTCAACCTGCCCATCAGCAATACCTTCGCCATGCGCGTCGCCGTGGTGCACGAGCAGCACGATGGCTACGTCGATTACCAGGATCCGTCCAGCCAGCTGCCCTCCGTGGCACAGCAGCAGCAGACGTATCTCGCCTCCGGCGGCACGGCAGCCAACTTCAAGCCGATCGATCCCGGTCAGTACGTGCAGAAGGGTGACAAGTACAACGCGCAGGATCAGTCCGCCGCCCGCGTCAGTGCGCTGTGGCAGCCGAGCGACTCGTTCAAGTGGAACCTGTCTTACGAGTACTTCATCGATCGCGGCACGCCCAGCATGAGCCTCATGCAGACGCCGCGGGACGGGCAGAAGTTCTGGTCGGCGCTGATCGATACGGCGCCGTACCTGCACCGTACGTCCAACACCGTGCGCAGCCGCATGGACTGGAACATCAACGACGGCGTGCAGCTCAGCTACATCGCCGGCTACAACAAGTACTCGGGCCAGAGCGACTTCGACCAGGACGTCGGCGTCAGCGTGCCCACCAGCTTCACCACCAATGGCGTCTACCAGGACGATCGCACCAACAGTTCGCACTACAAGAACTGGAGCCAGGAGATCAACCTGAAGTCCACCGGTCCGCAGACCGTGGWCTGGATCGTCGGTGCGTACTATGGCTACGAGAACAACGACATCCGCTTCGACATCCCCATCATGAACGGTACGCGCTACGGCACCGTCAGCTGGCAGGGTTCCTTCATCCAGCCGAAGGAGACAGTGGAGTCGTATGCGTTGTTTGGCCAGGCCACCTGGCATCTCAACGACAGCGTGCGCCTCACCGGCGGCTTGCGCTGGTCGCATGACGACAAGGAGAACAAGGGCGGCATCAACTGGGGTTGGGCATACGACCCGACCGTGCCCCAGCTGCCGATCTCGCCGGACGTGTACCCGGATCCGTCGAACGGCTTCAGCATCTCGCAGCGGAACACCGCCAAGTACAGCAAGAGCAAGCCGACCTGGCTGCTGCGTCTGGATACCGACGTCAGCCAGAACGGTTTGCTCTACGCCAGTGTGTCCAGTGGCTACAAGTCCGGCGGCACGCAGGACGCAGGCACGCTGTACAAGCCCGAGTCGCTGGTCAACTATGAAGTCGGCAGCAAGTTCGCCTTCTTCGACGGCCACATGACATGGAACTCGGCTGTCTACTATGAAGCCTTCAAGAACTTCCAGCTGTCCGCGCCGATCGTCTATCCCGACGGCAACCATGGCCTGGGCTTCTCCAACGTCGGTGGCACCACCAAGGTGCTCGGCTTCGAGTCGGAGCTGGCATATCAGCAGGTGGACGATCGCTTCAACCTGATCTTCTCGGCCATTCCGAAGAAGAAGCTAGGCACGCTGCAATACGCTGGTTCCAACGACTACCAAGGCCTGCCGGCATGCCCGCCGGCGTCGAACCTCGCCAACTGCGCGAACGTCACCGGCAACGATCTGCCGCATGCGCCGGACGTGTCGCTCACCGCCATCTACGAGCACACGTTCCACCTTGGCAACGGCGGCCGCCTGACGCCTCGCGCCAGTGCGCAGTACCAGAGCTCGCAGTGGCTCAGCTACTTCAACCTGGGCGACGGCGACAAGCAGAAAGCCTATGTGCGTGGTGACCTGTCGCTGCGTTACAGCGAGCCGGGCGACAAGTGGTGGGTCAACGGCTACGTGCAGAACGTGACCGACAAGAAGACCCGAACCAGCGCCGGCCGTTTCCTGATGGCCGACGGCTCGCTGCAGTATGTGTCGCAGTACCTCGCGCCGCGTACCTACGGCGTCCAGGTGGGCGTGTGGTTCTGAGGTAATAAAGGGCGGCCGTGTGACGCACGTGCCGCCTGAGGTTTGCCGTTCTACCGGCGGCGCTCGCAGGAGCGTCGCCTATCCCTCCCGGGAATGGCTTATTTGCCGGGTCCGCGTGGGGCGGCCCGGCACCTTTTTCGTGTAGCACCGGCGGGGACACATCATGGCGCGGCTGAAGAAAGTGTTGATCGTGGGCGGCGGCACCGCAGGTTGGCTGGCGGCGTGCTATCTGGCCAAGGCGGTCAACGCGGTCGATCCCCGGAGTGTGCAGGTGCATCTGGTGGAATCGCCGGACATCGGCCTGCTTGGCGTGGGCGAAGCGACGTTCCCCTCTATACGCGGCACGCTGGCGGCCATTGGCCTCGACGAGCGACGCTTTCTGGTCGGTGCCACAGCGACGTATAAGCAGGGCATCCACTATCGCCATTGGGTACGGCCGCCCGGCACACCCGGAGCGGATCACTTCTTTCATCCCTTCAATACCCCCAGCCAGCGTCCGGGTGGGCCCGAGTTGTTGCCGTACTGGCTGCTGGGTGCCGCACCGGAGGGCATGCCGTTCGCCGACGCCGTGTCGATGCAGAGCACGCTGGTCGATCATTCCCGTGGGCCCAAGCGCGCAAGGGATGCGGACTATCAGGGGCCGATGAATCACGCCTTCCACTTCGATGCTGCCTGCTTCGCACGCGTGCTCGCCGAGCACGGCCAGGAGACGCTTGGCGTCGTTCGGCATGTGGCGACGGTGGAGCGTACGGAGCTGGACGAACACGGCGCCATCGCGCGCGTGGTGACGAAGGAGGAGGGCGATCTCACCGCCGATCTCTACGTGGACTGCACCGGACTGCGCAGCATGCTTATCGGCAATGTGATGCAGTCTCCGTTCCGCAGCCGTGCGGACGTGCTGTTTGCCGATCGCGCCGTGGCCATACAGGTGCCTTACGAAAAGCCCGATGCTCCGATCCCCTCGTACACGATCTCCACCGCGCAAGAAGCCGGTTGGATCTGGGACATCGGTTTGCAGAAACGACGTGGCGCCGGCTATGTGTATTCGTCGCGGCATACCAGCGACGATCGTGCCGAAGAAGTCTTCCGGCGGTATCTGGGCAGTGCAGGGGACGACCTGAAAGCCTTGCACATCAAGTTCGAGACGGGATACCGGCCTGAGCACTGGTGCAAGAACTGCGTGGCGGTGGGTCTCGCCGGTGGCTTCGTCGAGCCGCTGGAATCCACAGGCATTGCACTGATCGAGTTGGGGACCTACCTGCTCACCCATCTGTTGCCTGGCGACACGGACAACATGGAAAGCGCAGCACGTCACTACAACGAGATGATGGTTGCCCGCTACGACCGCATCATCGACTTCATCAAGATGCACTATTGCCTGAGCCAGCGGCGGGATTCGTCGTTCTGGACTGACAACTGCGACGTTGCCAGCATCCCGCAAACCCTGCAGGACAAGCTCGCGAAGTGGAAGCAGCGTCCGCCGCACAGGTTGGATTTCGTTAGCGACCTGGAAATGTTCATGACTTCCAGCTGGCAATACGTGCTGTATGGGATGGAATTCAAGACTGATCTCGAGCCCATGCGTTGCGCCTATCCGGACATGGAAGCGGCGCGGAAGGAGTTCGCGATGATTCAACAGGCGGCCGCTCGTGCGCTTGACGATCTTCCGGACCATCGCGCGCTTGTCGAACAGATGTGCAATGAACATAGTCAGCGCGGCCGACCAGAGGCGCGGATCAACGCATCAAGGTGACGCTTGCCATGTCCGGATGACTGGCGTCACACGACCTACTGCTCGGGTATGTCGCCGTTGGGTGCAGCGCAGATACCAAAAATCACATCGCGCAGCCAGCGATGCGCAGGGTCGGCATGCAGTCGTGGATGCCAGATCGCCGACACCGTGATATCGGAGGTTTTCACGGGAAGATCGAAAACTTCCAGGCCCATGCAGGCAGAATGGTCGCGAAGGGGGTCGCCGCGAAAGCTGCCGTCAATCGCAGAACGCGGCACGAGCCCGAGCACATCCGAATGCCGCGCTATCTGCATGGCGTTGGCATACGTGGTCACCACCATGGCGATGT
>NZ_JBFUIT010000206.1:0-7310 GCF_056401735.1 Luteibacter sp. P4_D7_3 | reverse complement strand
GGCTATGGCCACTGCCAGCTGCTCTGGTCCACGCATGATGTCGGCGGGCTCTCGCTGAACGACATGATCTGCGCGGCCCGTGTCGAGGCCCTGCTGGATCGCTGAGGTGCGCAAGCTGTCGCCTCGCGGGACCGCTTTCGCAGCGGTGCTGCTGGCGATCGCGTCGCTGTTCGCCCTGCCCTGGCTTGCGGCCACGGTGGTTCGCGGGGCGATCGAGCGCGATAGCGCGAATGACCGCGCCGCGTACGCCACGGGATCGTCCCCATGGCGCTGGCATCTCCGTGACAGCGGCGATGTCGTTGCCGGGCGGGTCTTCGGAGGCGGAAGACTGCAACAGGTACCGGGCGGCCTGCAGGTGCGGGCAACCGACGGCAGCGCGCTAGAGATCGGCTTCCCGCTGCGCCGCCCGGCCGACCTGCGTGCGCTGGCGACCCTGCGCCTGGATGCCTCGGCGTCGGCGGCCGGGCATTACGCCTTGGCGGTCCGCCCGACGCTGCAGGCACCCGTGGCACATGCCGATCTGGGTAATCTGTCGCCGGAGGCCTTGTCGCACCCCGTGCGGCTTGACCGGCTCAAGTGGACCGATGACACCCACCACACCGTCAACGCGCCGGGCCGGGCCGCCATGCTGCGACTCGTCGCCACACTGCCCGCCGGCCAGACCCTTACCCTTCGCGAGGCCTCTCTCGCACCGCCTCAAACATGGCTACCACCGGCCGCCACGTCCCTGCCTGACGGACTATCGGCCGAAGGCCTGCTCGACTGGCGCGACGCCCGGTTGGCGACCTCGCCCACGGCGAGTTTCGGCAATGCCGTCCGGCAACCTCCGGCTCCCGCCTGGCAGCCTTGGGCGGCTCCGCTGCTCTACCTCTTGCTGCTGGTCGTCGTGCCGTCGGTACGCGCGGCGATGAAACCCGCCGAAGCGGACGCGGTGCGGCCCGTCCGGGCCGGCCCGATCGAAGCACTCCTCGTCATCGCCGGACCCGTCTGGTTCATTGCGGGTCTCGGCTTGTCTGCGAGGCCGGCCGCACCGGCTGTCGTCATGTTCGCGCTGGGCGTGGTTTACGCCCTTTTCCTGGCGATCAGGCGCCAGCTGCCGCGCTGGCGCTGGCTCGGTGCCTGGCGCACGGCAGGCTGGCCGCTCCTTGCCTTGCCAGTCACCATCGCGATCGTGGCGGTGGCGGGCCACGCACCGGTTTGGCCGGTACCGGGTCGCGCACTCCTCTATATAGCGTGGGCCTTCGTCCAGCAGTGGCTGATCCTCGCCGTGGTCGCCTCGCTGCTCGCGCRGGCCCTTCCGCGGCCGCTGGCCGTGCTGCTCGCGGCGCTGACCTTCGCCCTGCTGCACACGCCCAACAGCCTGTTGATGCAGCTGTGTTTCGTCGCCGAGCTCGGCTGGGCCTGGTGGTACCTGCATCACCGCGCGCTGCTTCCCGTGGCGCTGGCCCATGCGTTCAGCGCCCTGTTGCTGCAGGCCTGCCTGGCCGGTGGGATCCTGCGCTCGCTGGAAGTGAGCGCGAGGTTCCTTGGCTGACCGGCCTCAGCCGGCCAGTTTGTTGAGGAACGCCTTGAGTTCGTCGGGCAACGGCGAGGAAAAATCGTAGTTCTTGCCGTCCAGGTCGAAGCTCATGCGTGCCGCGTGCAGGAACATCCGCTTCAGGCCCATGGCCCGGAACCGCTTGTTCGCCGCCTCGTCGCCATACTTCGGGTCACCGGCCAGCGGATGCCCGGCGTACTGTGCATGGACGCGGATCTGGTGGGTACGGCCGGTACCCAGGGTCGCCTGCATCAGGCGGGCGTTCGGGTACTGCTCCAGTTCCTTGAAATAGGTCAGCGAGGGCTTGCCCGCATCGTCGACGCGGACCAGGCGCTCGCCACCGTGCATCACAGACTTCAGAAGCGGCGCATTCACGTCGAACTTGGCTTTGCGCGGCGTACCGGTCATCAGGCAGAGGTACTGCTTGGTCACCGTATTTTCGCGGATCAGCGCCTGCAGGCCCGTCAGTCCCGACCGGGACTTCGCCAGCACGAGCACACCGCTGGTATCGCGGTCGAGGCGATGGACCAGTTCGAGGTGCTCGTTCGGCCGTGCCGCCCGCAGCAGCTCGATGGCGCCATGGCTGACGCCACTGCCGCCATGGGCCGCGATGCCGACCGGCTTGTCGATCACCAGGAAGTGCTTGTCTTCGAAGATGACGGCGTCGGCCACCGACCGGACCATGCCGGAAGGCGCCTCGTTCTCTTCGCGCTCGGCCACGCGAACCGGCGGAATCCGCAACATATCGCCCAGGGCAAGGCGCGTGTCCGGCTTGGCCCGCTTGCCGTTGATCCGGACCTGCCCCGTTCTCAGGATGCGGTAGACCAGGCTGCGCGGCACCCCCTTGAGCATGGTCATCAGGGCGTTGTCCACGCGCTGGCCGTCCCGCTCAGGGCCGATTTCGACGATGCGCACACCTTGGCCGCCGTCGAGGGAAGTTACCGTCTGCATTGATAAAACTCGAATTTGATAGGATACTCGGCGAGCGCCAGGCTCCGCTGAAGACTTATCTCTCGCGGGGTGCCTGTACCGTCACGTAAGGCGAGTGTCATGCCATTCCGTCCGAGGGGTCGGAAGGTGAGCACACCCCACATCGTAGCGGTTCGGGTTGCGGTTGTCCGGCTAATCCGTAAGGACGCGGACCGGTTGCAAGGCGCTTATCACGAATCACGCCGGGTCCAGGTATCGGTCCCGGATCCCATGCCGCTTGAAGCCTCACCGCTGCGGCGCGATCCCCGGCAGGCCGCCCCAAAGGGCGCCACCGCGGCGCGCGGCCGCGCGGCAAGGCCGAGGAACTTACAATGAAGCGTATGTTGATCAACGCGACTCAGCGCGAAGAGTTGCGCGTGGCCATCGTCGATGGCCAGAACCTTTACGATCTCGATATTGAAATCCCGTCCCGGGAACAGAAAAAAGCCAATATCTACAAGGGTCGTATCACCCGCGTCGAACCGTCCCTCGAAGCCTGCTTCGTCGACTACGGCGCCGAACGCCACGGCTTCCTTCCGCTCAAGGAAGTGGCCCGCGAGTACTTCAACCCGAACGCGGAAGGCAAGTCCAACATCCGTGAGCTGTTGAAGGAAGGCCAGGAAATCATCGTCCAGGTCGAGAAGGAAGAGCGCGGCAACAAGGGAGCCGCCCTCACCACCTTCATCAGCCTCGCCGGTCGCTACATGGTGCTGATGCCGAACAACCCCCGTGCCGGCGGCGTGTCCCGTCGCATCGAGGGTGAAGACCGCCAGGCCCTGAAGGAAGCGATGGAGCACCTCTCGGTGCCCGACGACATGGGCCTGATCGTGCGCACCGCCGGTATGGGCCGTGACRCCGAAGAGCTCCAGTGGGATCTCGACTACCTCCTGCAACTGTGGAAGTCGGTCTCGGGCGCTGCGAACTCGCAGAAGGCCCCATTCCTGATCTACCAGGAATCCAAGCTGTTCATCCGCGCCCTGCGCGACTACCTGCGTAATGACATCGGCGAGATCCTCATCGACGAGGAGCAGCTGTTCAACGACGCCCGCGACTTCGTCCAGCAGGTGATGCCGAACAATCTGCGCAAGCTCAAGCTCTACCAGGATCCGACGCCGCTGTTCTCGCGGTACCAGATCGAAACCCAGATCGAAAGCATCTTCGAGCGTAACGTCCGCCTTCCCTCCGGCGGTTCGATCGTCATCGACCAGACCGAAGCCCTCACCGCCATCGACATCAACTCGTCGAAGGCGACCAAGGGCAGCGACATCGAAGAGACAGCGTTCAACACCAATCTCGAAGCCGCCAGCGAGATTGCCCGTCAGCTGCGCATCCGCGATGCCGGCGGCCTGATCGTCATCGACTTCATCGACATGGACAGCCCGCGCCACCAGCGCGAGGTGGAAGAGCGCCTCAAGGACGCCCTCAAGGCGGACCGCGCCCGTGTCCAGATCGGTCGCATCTCACGTTTCGGCCTGCTCGAAATGTCGCGTCAGCGCCTGCGCCCGAGCCTGGGCGAAGCCACCCAGATCGTCTGCCCGCGTTGCGAAGGCCATGGCCACATCCGCAGCGTCGAATCGCTGGCCCTGTCCACTCTGCGTCTCATCGAAGAGCACGCAATGAAGGAAAACACCGGGCAGGTCCTGGTGCAGGCGCCGCCCGCGGTCGCCAACTTCATGCTCAACGAGAAGCGCGCCAGCGTCGTCGAGATCGAACTGCGCCACAACGTGCACGTGGTCGTCGTCGCTGACGACAAGCTCGAGACGCCGCACCTGGAAATCACCCGTATCCGTGAAGCGGACATGGGCGAGCACAGCAAGCCGAGCTACGAGCGCACCACCCCGGTGGTCGCGGTCGCCCTGCCGAAGATGGGCCAGGCCCTGGGCAGTGGCGAGCAGCCGCTGGTGACCGGAGTCGTGCCGTCCACCCCCGCCCCGATCCGTGACGACGAGGACGAGACTCCGGTCGCGCCCGTCGCCGCCGCGAAGGCACGTCCCCCGGTTGCCGCTCCGGCAGCGAAGGGCGGCTTCTTCTCGCGCCTCTTCGGTGGCCTGTTCAGCTCCTCCGAGCCGGCAGCGCCCGCCGCCGAGCCGGCGCCGGCCCGTCGCGACGAATCGCGCCAGGGCAGCGGTGGACGTAACGAGCGCAACCCGCGCCGTGATGACCGTCGTGGCAACGAAGGTCGCAACAAGAACAACGAACAGCGTCAGCGCGGCGAACGCAGCGAACGTGGCGAGCGCAAGGACAACGCGCAGCAGCAGCCGAAGGGCCAGCAGCAGGCCAAGGGCGGCAACAAGCAGGCCCGTAACGAGCCGCGTCAGGGCGAGCCACGCCAGGGCGAAGAGAAGGCGCCGCGTCAGCCGAAGGAACAGCAGCAGGGTGGTCGCCAGGGCGGCCGCCAGGAGCAGCAGGTCCAGGGTGAAGGCCGTCAGGGCGGCGAAGGCCGTCGTCAGCCGCGTGGCGAGCGCCAGCCGCAGGGTGACAAGGTCGAGAAGATCGAAAAGGCAACGACACTCGTTGCGGGTGCTGCGCAGACCGCCGCGCCGGGCACCGTTCGTGTCCCGGCCGAGAAGCCGAATGCCCCACTGAAGGACGAGGACGGCATCTCGCCGGTCATTACCGATGAAGCCCTCACGCAGGTCGAGGGTTCGGTCGCCGCCGATGGCGGCGCCCCGTCCACCGAAACCAAGGACACCGAGGGTGGCCAGCGCCGTCGTCGTGGCCGTCGCGGCGGTCGCCGTCGTCGTCGCCAGGAAGATGGTACGCAGGCCGRCTCGATCGAAGGCGGCAACGCCGACGACCTCGATGACGACGAGAATGACAACGACGACATCGTCGAGACCACGCCAGCTCGCACCACGCGTGACAGCGCCAGCGTGCCGCCGATGCTCGACACCGCCGCTGCCGCCGAGAACGCCTTCGCGGTAGAAGCGCCACGCAATGAAGCCACCCGTCCGGCTCCCGCCGCGGCGACGGCTGCGGTCGCAACGGTCGCGTCAACGGCCGCGGATGACGAGTCGGTGCCCTCGGCACTCACCCTGACCTCGCTGCCGAAGCTGCCGCCGATCCCGGGCACCTCCGCTCCGGTCGCGCCGCATGCGCATCCTGTCGATCCCGCTACTCCGGCCGACTCGGCGCAGGCGCGTACGACCGAACGTCGCCAGACCGAGTCGGGCGCCCCGTTGAAGACGGCAGACGTCTCCGCAGAGGCGCCAGTCGCGGCCACGCCGGTCGAAACCAAGGCTGTCGAAAGCGCACCCGTCCACGTCGATGCACCGGCCCCGGTCGCACCGGCCGTAGACGAGCCCTCCATCCCGCTCGCCACCCCGGCCAGGCAGTCGTCCGTGCTCGACACGCCGGCTCGCGGCATGCTGCCGGAAACGGCACCGGAAGCCCCGATCGTGGAAGTGCCCGCCGAGGCAGCCGCCCCGGTCGAAGCGCCGAAGCCCGTCATCGTTCCGGCTCCAGCCCCGGTTCCGGCTCCGGCCCCGGTCGTTACCGAGGCCAAGGCGCCCGAAGCACAACATGCACCGGCACCTGCCGTTGCACCGGTAGCGGCGCCCGCGCCAGCCCCGGTGGTTGCTGCTCCGGCACCTGCCCCGGCTCCGGTCGCGGCTCCGACGCCGGTTGCCGCTCCGGCACCGACGCCAGTCGCTGCTCCGGCACCGGCACCGGCCCCGGCTCCGGATACGACCCGCGCTCCGGTCGCTGAGCCGGCTCCGGCTCCGGCAGCTGATGAACCGTCCACCGGTTCGCCGTGGGCGCCCCCGGCGCAAGGCGATCTCCTGACGCGTCCTCGCCAGGAAACGCCGCACGGCGACACGCCGCGCGACGAGCACTAAGGGAAGTACGGGGAGGCCTCGGCCTCCCTCACAAAAAAACGCCGGGCATTGCCCGGCGTTTTTTTTGTTACCGATTGCGAACTATCTCAACTGCCGACCTGATGGTTGTGGGTGTCGAGAAGTCCATGCACGGTCATCAGGTGAGCAAGGCCCACGACATGGTCCACATGCAGCTTTTCCATCAGGCGCTGTTTGTACGTGGATACCGTTTTGGGACTGAGGTTGAGACGCTCACCGATCGATGTGAGCGGCATCCCGCGAACCAGCATCATCGAGACTTCCATCTCGCGAGTGGACAAGGTGTCGAAGGGTGACTCCGAGCCGTCCAGCGTCGCGAGGGCAAGTTGCTGCGCGACGGACGGAGCCAGATAACGCCGACCGGAGGCAACCTGACGCACGGCGCTGAGCAATTCGTCCGACGAGCAGCCCTTGGTGAGATATCCGAGCGCGCCTGCATCGAGAAGGCGCTTCGGAAAACGGGCGTCATCGACGATAGTGAGAATCACGATATTCGTGCGCAGTTTGGCGCGTACGACTCGCTCAGTGAGTTCCACGCCGCTCATGCCCGGCATGTGCACATCCACGAGTGCGATGTCCGGTGCGAGCGTACGGATGAGCCGCAGGCCCTCTTCCGCCGTGCCCGCCTCTCCCCTGACCCGGAAATCCGCTTGTTGCTGCAGGATCATCCGGAAACCGGTCCTGACCAGCTCGTGGTCGTCGACCAATACAACGTTAATCATTAAGTGCCCTCCCTGGGCCGACTGTACTTCAATGCGCGCGGATCGATCGCGCGCGGCCTGCGGACGCATACAATGCCAGATGTGCAGGCGAGACAACCAGCGTGTGCATATCATCAACCTCGGTCGCGACAGCCTGTAGCGGTAGACGCCGTGCTGCGTGAGGTGACATGACCTGATGTTCGTGTCATCGTCGCCCACGCCTGTTTGTAGGCGTATACGTAAGGA
>NZ_JBFUIT010000205.1:0-7336 GCF_056401735.1 Luteibacter sp. P4_D7_3 | reverse complement strand
CGGTATGGCGGAGCAACGCCTGGGTCAGTTCGGGTGTCATGGCGCCATCCTATGCTGGCGAGCAGGATCAGGCAAGAATGGGCCGGGTTCGCGCATTCAGTCCGGAGCCCCGCCGGCCYATCGTTTGTCCAGGCCCACCCTCCAAAGGACAGCTCGTGACCAACGAAAACTCAACGAATAGCATGGCGAAGATCGCCATCATTACCGGCGGCAGCCGTGGCATCGGCCGCAGCACCGTGGTCCACCTGGCGGCGCGCGGCGTCGATAGCATCTTCACCTACCGCGAGAATCAGGCAGAAGCGGCGAAGGTTGTTGCGGCGGTGGAAGCGCAGGGAAGGCGAGCTATCGCGCTTCAGCTGGATACCGGTGTCGCGGCATCGTTCGCCGACTTCGTCGAACGCGCGAAGGCTGCGCTCGCTGAACTCGGGGCGCATCGCTTCGACTACCTGGTCAACAACGCGGGCCAGTCCCTGCACAACGCCTTCGACCAGACGACGGAAGAGGAACTGGACGCCATTTACAACGTCCACTTCAAGGGCGTGTACCTGCTGACCCAGAAGCTGCTGCCGCTCATCGCGGACGGCGGGCGCATCATCAACATCTCGTCTGGCCTTGCGCGTGTGTCGATGCCTGGCAGCTCGGCGTATGGTGCGATGAAGGGCGCCGTCGAAGTGCTGACACGCTATATGGCCGCAGAGCTCGGCCCCCGCGGCATCGCCGTGAACACGGTAGCGCCGGGTGCCGTGGCCACCGACTTCAGCGGTGGTATGGTGCGTGACACCCCCGAGCTGGCCAAGCGCATTTCCGACATGACCGCCCTGGGTCGCGTGGGATTGCCGGACGACCTCGGCGCGATGATCTCGTCGCTGCTGTCGGACGATAACCGCTGGATCAGCGGTCAGCGCATCGAGGTATCCGGCGGCATGCTGGTTTAATGCACTGACGCTTCGGCGGGCGCAGCGAACGCCGGCTTGCGTCCGCCGAAGGTGAAGAGCAACACCAGTGCGATGACGACCGCGACGCCACCGACCACCAGTGCCGGCACCACGCCGGCGCTGTCCACCACGCGACCGCCAAGGAACGAACCGGCCGCAATCGCGAGCTGGTAGGTCATGACGAACAGTGCGGAGCTCGCTTCCGCGTGGTCGCCGGCATAACGTGAGACCCACACGCTGAGCGCCACCGGGAGTGCGCCATAGGCCATGCCCCAGAGCAGGATGTCGGCGCTCGCGCCGAGGTGCGACGCACCCAGCAACGGCAAGGCGAAGATGGTGGCGCCGAGCAGGACCATCGTGCCGGCCAACGACCAGCGCAGGTCCTTCGCGATCGCCTTCGGGGCGAGGAAATTGCCGATGAAGCCGACCACGCCGAAGCCAAGCAGCACCGCGGTCATGCCGTGCTCGTCGAAGCCGGCGCGCTCGATCAGGAAGGGGGCGATGTAGGTGTACGCGGTGAAGTGCGCGGCGATGACAACGGCCATCATGATGAGGCTCAGGCGCGAGGCGGAGCGGCGAAGGAGGCTGCTGAAATCGGCCGTCTTCACTACGGTATCCGAGGGCAGGCGCGGCAGCAGGAAGAACTGCGCGATGAGGGCGACGAAGACCAGCGCACCCGTGGCGAGGAAAGCGTAGCGCCAGGACGCGACGCTGCCGATCAGGGTGCCCAGCGGCACGCCAATGATCGTGGCGAAGGTGATGCCGGCGAACATGGTGGCCGTCGCCAGCGCCGCCTGCTCGGGCTTCACCAGTCGACCCGCCGCCGCCAATGCGACGGCCCAGAACCCGCCCAGGGCGATGCCGAGCAAGGCGCGTGCGACCAGCATGGTGGCGAATCCCGTGGCCGAGGCAGCCACGACGTTGGCGGCCATCAGCAGCACCGACAACAGGAGCAGTACGTTGCGGCGGTCGACGCGACCGGCGAGCACCGTGGTCAACGGCGCCGCAACCGCCGCGACCAGGCCGGTCGTGGTCACCATCAGGCCGCCGATACCGGTCTTGAGGTGCAGTTCGCCGGTGATCTGTGGAAGCAGTCCGATCGGCAGGAACTCGGTAGTGACGAAAGCAAAGGCCGCCAGCGTCACGGCAGCCACGGCCAGCCAGCCGCCTTTGGCCGGAGCAGGGGCATTCGGTAGGGGTTGAGTACTCATGGTTTTTGCCATCGCGGGAGGGGATGGCACCTATATGCCGCCGGGGTTTTGCGGACTGTAGGCCTGCTAATGTCCGCTCACTTCGTCCTTATCGGAAGAAGTCTTCCCGCTGCGCGGGATCGCCGCTGAAGCGGCTCCTACGGGGTTTGCGGCAAGAATTTCATTCGTTCATAACATGACGACCGTTAGCTTTCATGGCAGGTATCCGCTGGTGAGAGCATGATCGACAACAAGGTTCGCGAGCGCGTGGACGCGCTCATGGCACGCGGAGGACGCCGGATTCTCGGTATCGCCGGTGCACCCGGAGCAGGGAAGTCCACCCTGGCAGCGCAACTGGCTGCCCACCTGGGCAAGGCCGCCGTCATCGTTCCGATGGACGGCTTCCACCTTGCCAACGCCGAGCTCAAGCGACTGGATCGCGCCGAGCGCAAAGGCGCCCACGACACGTTCGACGCCTTTGGCTATGTCGCCTTGCTGCGACGTCTTCGAAGTCCGGTCCCCGGTGAAACCGTCTATGCCCCCGCCTTCCATCGTGAGATCGAGGAGGCCGTGGCCGGCGAGATTCCCGTCGCCGCCGATGTGCCGCTGGTGATTACGGAGGGCAACTACCTCCTTCTCGACGAGGGCCCATGGTCCGGCATTCATGGCCTGCTGGACGAGGCCTGGTACGTCGATGTCGACGGCCAGCAGCGCAAGGCCCAGTTACTGGCGCGCCACATGCGCTACGGGCGAAGTCGGGACGACGCGCTGGACTGGATCGAAAACACCGACGAGCCGAATGCTCGCCTCATTGCCGCGACCGCCGGTCGCGCCGACTTCCGGGCTCGCGTCGAGCTGGAGATGAACCATGCGCACAGTGAGTGACACGATGGATGCCCCGGCGACAGCCACGCCGCATCTGGGGTTGGTCGTAGGTATCGCGGTGGTTGCCGCCCTCGGCGGACTGTTGTTTGGCTACGACACCGGCATCATCGGCGTCGCGCTACTCGGCCTTGGCCGGCAATTCGCGCTGGACGACACGGCCAAGCAGCTGGTGACCGGTGCCATCATCTTCGGCGCGCTGTTCGGCTGCCTTGGCACGGGCCCGCTGTCCGATCGCTTCGGCCGGAAGCGCATGGTGGTCTTCGTCGGCGTGCTGTTCGCGCTCGGCTCGATCGCATCGGCGATGTCGCCGAACGTCGAGCTGCTGATCGCCTCGCGTTTTCTGCTCGGTCTTTCCGCAGGCAGTTCCACGCAGATCATTCCGGTGTACATCGCCGAGGTGGCGCCCCCACAGCATCGCGGCAAGATGGTGGTGCTCTTCCAGTTCATGGTGGTGTTCGGCATCACCATCGCGTACTTCACCGGCTTTGTACTCGGCGAGCATTGGCGCTGGATGTTCGGCCTCGGCGTCGTGCCGGCCATCGTGCTGCTGCTGGGTATGCTGGTGTTGCCGGAGAGCCCGCGCTGGCTGGTGGTGAAGGAACGTCAGCGCGAAGCGATCAAGGTCCTCGAGCGCGTACGTGGCAACCACGCCGCCGCGGAGTCCGAGGTGGCCGAGATCCAGACCGTGACCCAGAACCAGGAGGTCGGTACCYGGAAGGATCTGTTCAAGCCGTGGATCCGTCCCGCAGTCATCGTCGGCGCGAGCATTTCCATGTTCTCGCAGATCACGGGCAACAACGCGCTGATCTATTACGCACCGACCATCCTTACCAAGGCGGGTTTCTCGGACAAGGCGGCCGTACTGGCCACCGGCGGCAGTACCATTCTCGTTGTCATCATGACCGTGGTCGGCAGCTTCCTCGTCGATCGTATCGGCCGGCGCAACTACCTTCTGTGGATGATTCCCGGATCCATCGTCGCGCTGGCCCTGATGGGATTCCTGTTCCAGGGCGCAGGTCCGACGACGGACTTCAGCCGCTGGGCGGTGGTCGCCTGCCTCGCTGCCTACCTCATGCTCAATTGTGGTGGCTTCGGCGTGTGCATCTGGCTGATCAATTCCGAGGTCTATCCGCTGTTCGTGCGAGGGAAGGGCGCGAGCCTGGGTGCCTTCAGCCATTGGTTCTTCGACCTCATCGTCACGCTGACCACGCTGTCGCTGGTGACCTGGCTTGGCGCCGCACATACGTTCTGGCTCTACGCGGTAATCTCGCTGTTCGCCCTGGTGTTCATCTACTACCTCGTGCCCGAGACGAACGGCAAGAGCCTGGAACGCATCGAGCACGAGTTGCGCGAGAACCGGTTCTATCCGTACCAGCAACGCCGGGCGGAAGCCGGTGGCGCGAAGTAGAAGGTCGATGCCCCCTGATGCCGGGCGCTATGTCCCTCGATGGTCGAGAGGGACATAATCCCGGCATGAGCATTCCGGCAGACAATCCGCTCGGCAGTTACCTGAAGGATCGCCGCGCCAAGCTCGATCCCGCTGCCTTCGGCATGCCGACCACGCGCAGGCGCACGCCGGGCCTGCGACGCGAGGAAGTCGCACTGCGCGCCAATGTAAGCGCCACCTGGTACACGTGGCTGGAGCAGGGGCGCGGCGGCGCGCCTTCCACCGACGTATTGAATCGCCTCGCCGCTGCCCTGGCCCTGACGGCCGTGGAGCGCGAACACCTGTTCCTCCTGGCACAGAACCGGCCGCCCGAGGTCGTCTACCAGCCCTCCGAAACGATCTCCCCGCAGTTGCAGCGTGTGCTCGATTCGCTGGAGACGAGCCCGGCGATCGTCAAGACCCCGCAGTGGGACATCATCGGCTGGAACGCCGCGGCGGCGGCCGTGCTCACCGAATACGGTTCGCTGCGGCCCGACCAGCGCAACGTGCTGAAATTGTTATTCGCAAGCGATCGCGTGCGTAACAAGACTCGCCACTGGGAAGATCATGCACGCTTCGCTGTGGCGGCGTTTCGCGCTGACATCGCCCGCCTCGGCGCGACGGATCGCGTCGGGGGCTTCGTGGATGAGCTGATTGCGTTGAGCCCCGAGTTCGAAGCGATCTGGAACGACTACGACCTGCAGAGCTACGGCGAAGGGACGAAGCAGTTCGCCCACCCGCTCGTTGGCGAAGTCACGCTGGAATATTCCGCCTTTGCGGTCGACGGTCGGCCCGAGCTTGGCCTGATTATCTATACGCCGGCCACGGCCCTCGACAGGGAGCGCGTGGCGACGCTCGTCGAGGCCAGGCACGCCGCCCGAACCGCCTGACGCCGCCTGTTTCAGCGGCGGATGGCGAGCACCCCGTCCAACGCAAGCGCCGCCTTGAAGCCGGCTTTCTCCAGGCGCTTTTCCACCTCACGGGGTACGTCGCGACCGCTGGTGAGCTTGTTCGGGCTACCCGTGTAGTGAAACAGGCGACCGCCTCGGCGGAGGACGCGTGCCAGTTCGTTGTAGAAAACCTGCGAGTACAGCTCGCCGGCAATACCGAAGCGCGGTGGGTCGTGCAGCAAGGCGTCCACCGACGCATCCGGGATCTGCGTGATCGCCTGTGACACATCGCCATGGGTGAGTTGCAGGCGCCCTTCGCTGGATGCGGCATCGGGATCCGGTGACCAGGGATTCAGCGTACGCAACCAGAGCACATCCTCGTTTTTTTCGAACGAAAGAATGCGTGCCACACCGCTTTCCAGGCAGCACGCCGCAAAGTAGCCCAGGCCCCCACAGGTATCGAGCACCACCTTGCCGCGTGGTTCGACGAGCGCGACCTTGCGGCGTGCGTCCTCGATGGGGGATTCCTTCGAGGTAGGCAGCATCTTGATGCCATCGATCTCGAACGTTGGTGCGCCCCATGACGTCGGCACCAGCTTGATCAACGAACCCGAGAAGCGCGACACCGGCGAGAACTCATCGCCATCCCAGAAGTAGATCGTGCGGTCCTTGAGCTTGCCCGGATAAGGGTAAGCGTGGCCCTGCCTTTCCCAGGCTTCCGCCCGAAGGCCGACGCGTTCTTCGCTGCGCCCCAGATCCATCGATCCCGTCCAGTCGAGCGCCCCCGCACCGCGCGCGTCCCATAGCGCCTGGGCTAGCGGGAGCGTCAGCAGCGGGCCGGAATAATGGGACAAGAGAACTCCTGACACCGCGGCAGGCGGCGAAAAAAACGGGGGTGGGGGTCGCCATTCTAAGGTTCTGGCCGGCTATGCGTACAAGTACGGATGGAACGGGGTCCGCACACGGTGCCTAATGGATGTCGACGTTGACGCGAGGATGACCGGGCATGCGCGCCGCAATGCTCATCTTGGTGGCTGTTTCCCTGCCGGTGGCGGCATCCGCCGCCGCGCCACCCGGCGCTGCACATGCCGTTGCTTCCGTGCATGCCAGCGTGCCGGCCACCTTGACCCTGGGTATTCCGGCGCTCACCCGTGGCGTCGCGCCGGTCGCCGACGAACTCATTCCACCGATTCCGTACACCGCGCAAACCGTGGCCTTCGTAAAGACCTTCGTCGTCACGGCAACGTACGACGATAAACCGTACCGCGTCATGGTTGTCGTGGTGGACTCGCAAGGCCTCGTCTATTCGACCTCGCAACAGGGCAGTCGGGCCGTAGAAGACGCCGAGAGCCGCGACGAACTAAAGGTCAGGGTGACGAGCCTCTCGCCTGTCGTGTTCGACGTGGCCGTTCGCAAGGCGGACGCCAACGTCACCGCCACGCGTGACCGCGTCGCGGTGGGCGATCTGGAGCAGGGCCACTCCGCGTTCGCACTTCGCGATAACAAGCTGGCTGTGTCCGTGGAGAGGCTCGAGGACGAAGTCGACCTGCGTTAGACCTTGTCGACGTCGATGATCGCTTTGGCGAACGCCTGCGGTGCCTCTTGCGGCAGGTTGTGCCCGATGCCGCCGGTGATCAGTCGGTGCTCGTATTTGCCGGTGAACTTCTTCGCATAATTGGCCGGATCCGGATGCGGTGCACCATTGGCGTCGCCTTCCATCGTGATCGTCGGTATGCCGATGGACGGGAACGTGGCGAGCTTCGCTTCCAGCGCGTCGAACTGCGGCTCACCCTCCGCAAGGCCAAGGCGCCAGCGATAGTTGTGGATCGATACCGCAACATGGTCGGGGTTGGTGAAGGCAGGTGCCGAGCGTTCGAATGTCGCGTCGTCGAAGTGCCACTGAGGTGACGCCTGTTCCCAGATCAGGCGGACGAAATCCCGCGTGTGCTGGGCATAGCCGTCGCGCCCCCGCTCGGTGGCGAAATAGAACTGATACCACCACTGCAGTTC